>NZ_LSJO01000145.1:0-2697 GCF_001556735.1 Sphingomonas sp. CCH9-F2
CTGTCAGGACGCTCGCCGCCGACCGCCATGATCGCGAACACGTCCTTGATGTGGACCATGCCGATGATGTGATCCAGATTGTCGCGATACACCGGCAGGCGGCTGACCCCCGCCTCGGCGAACACCTGCACCAGGTGGTCGAAGCTGGTGGCTTCCTCCACCGCGATCACGTCGGCGCGCGGCACGCCGACGTCGCCGGCATCGCGCTCCCCGAAATGCAGCAGATTGCGCACCATCTGCCGTTCCAGCGGGGTCAGGTCGCCCTTGGCATCGGGGGCGGGATCGTCCTCATGCTGGTCGATCACGTCCTCCAGTCGGTCGCGCAGCGTTTCCTCGTGCTGTTCGCCGAAGATCAGGTTGCGCAGTCCGGCCAGCAGGCCATTGTCATGGTGGTCGCCGTTGCTGGCGCTACTTCGGTCGTCGGCCATCGCCGTTCGTTCAGTCCTCGCGTATCTGATAGGGGTCGGCGATGCCCAGACCGGCCAGCGCGGCGCGCTCGATCTCCTCCATCGCATCCCCCTCGTCGTCGGTCAGGTGGTCATAGCCTAGCAGATGCAGCGTGCCATGCACCATCAGATGCGTCAGGTGATGGTCGACCGGGATGCCGCGCTCCGCCGCCTCCGCCGCGCACACCCCGTGAGCCATCACGATATCGCCCAGCAACACCTCGCCATCGTCCGAATTCTGCGTGACGGTGGCGATCAGGTCGGGCTGCACCATCGGGAAGGACAGGACGTTGGTCGGCTTGTCCTTGTCGCGATACTGGCGGTTGAGCGCATGGACCTCGTCGTCGCCGGTCAGCCGCACGCTGATCTCGACATGCGCGCGCGCGGTCAGCAGCGCGCCGTGCGGCGTCTGCGCGATCGCGGCCCGCGCGGCGGCGGCGGCGATCCCCTCCCACGCGGCATCGGCGGGCCACGGATCCTCGCGGGTCAGTTCGATGTGGATCATTCGAGCGTGGCGTCCTTCAGGTCGGTGAGGGTGAAATCCTCGCCCTTGAACAATATCGTGTCGGCATGCCGGCGCGTGGACGCATAAGCGAAGCAGTCGCCCATGTTGAGTGCGGCGGGATGCACACCCTTGCCGTAGCGCGCGTGCGCGTCGATCGCCTCCGCGGCATCGCGATCATCGCCACGATCGCGGAAGCGTCGATGAAGACCGTCACTCGTCGTCGAGCGAATCGTGGAAGCGCTTGTCGGCCGCCAACCCCGACGGCAGCGGCAGCGGATGCTCGTTCCAGTAACGCCGCAACCATTCAGGCGCCGGACTGGCGAGCGAATGTCGGTGGGCGTAATCGCGGATCGCCAGTGCGACGATCTCCTGCATCGCCGTACCGCGTTCGTCCGCCAGCCGCGCGATCGCCCGCACGGTTTCCTCGTCGTCGATCAGCAACTGCGCCGACAGCGCCTGGCGTTCGGCGCGGGTCAGGTGCGGGTCGGGTGCGTTCATTTCAAGCCTCCTTCCCCTCATAGGCCTCCACGATCCGGCCGACAATCGGATGGCGGACGACGTCGGCGGCGGTGAAGCGGCACAGCGATATGCCCTCCACCCCCTCCAGCCGCGTCGTCGCATCGGCCAGGCCGCTCGCGCCGACGCCGCCGGGCAGGTCGGTCTGGTTCGGATCGCCGCAGATGACCATGCGGCTGTTCTGGCCGAAGCGGGTCAGGAACATCTTCATCTGCGCGGGCGTGGTGTTCTGCGCCTCGTCCAGGATCACGAAGGCGTCGCCCAGCGTGCGGCCGCGCATGAACGCGATCGGCGCGATCTCGATCTCGCCCGATGCGATGCGGCGCTCCACCTGTTCGGCGGGCAGGCAGTCGTACAGCGCGTCGTACAGCGGGCGCAGGTACGGATCGACCTTCTCCTTCATGTCGCCCGGCAGGAAGCCCAGCCGCTCGCCCGCCTCCACCGCGGGGCGCGACAGGATCAGCCGCTGGACGCTGCCGGTGATGAGCTGCGCGACCGCCTGCGCCACCGCGATATAGGTCTTGCCCGTGCCGGCGGGGCCGAGCGCGAAGATCATGTCGTGGGTGGTCAGTTCGCGCATGTAATGCGCCTGCGCGGGGGTGCGCGGCACGATCGTCTTCTTGCGCGTGCGGATCATCACCGACGGCGCGGTCCCGCGCTCGGCGGAGATGATGCCGTCCAGCACCGGCTCGGCCGCCATCGCGATCGCGGCATCGACCAGCCCGGCATCGACCTCCTCGCCGCGCTGGATGCGCTGGTACAGGTCGTTCAGCACGTCGCGCGCCAGCGCCACCTGTTCGGCGGTGCCTTCCAGCCCGATGCGGTTACCGCGCGCGGTGATATAGACGCCCAGCCGGTTTTCCAGCGCCACCAGATGCTGGTCATACTGGCCGAACAGCTGGCTGAGCAGCTGCGGCCGGTCGAACAGCAGCTCGACACGCGAACGTTCGCCGGCGCGGGCGGGAAGGGGCTTGCGGCTCATGCGGCTCCTTGGTGGTTGGACGACGGGCGATCGGACGATGCACGGCGGTGCGGGCCGCGGCGGCGGCGCGACGGGCGCGATTCGGGGCGGCGCACGGGCATCGGTGATCAGTGTGGCAGTCCCGGCGGCGGGGGAACAGCGCAAAAATCTGCGCGAACGCCGCTGCGGATCAATTCCCGAACGGGCGCGGCGGGCGACCGCGCAGATATGCCGATGCGATGTCGTGATACGGGAAGCCCTGCGCCCCC
>NZ_LSJO01000146.1:0-4317 GCF_001556735.1 Sphingomonas sp. CCH9-F2
GGGCGGGCAGAGCGTGCCCGCCGGCGTCGGGCAGCCGACGCTCTTGGTCGGTGGGCTGACGGTGGGCGGGACCGCGGCGGCCTAGGCGGTCAGAACCCGTTGACCAGGAAGTCGAGCGCGCCCTTGATCGCCCCTTCCTGATCCGCCAGCGACCCTGCGAGGGACGTAAGGATACGGTTGTCAACCGTGGTCGCGAAATGCGTGGCCAGAACCCATGGCTGCCCCTCCATGCTGACCTGTGGGTTGAGCCGCGGGATCGGCGGCGTGGCGTCGTCCAGGGGCAGCAGCGGAATGACGAAGCGCGTCGCATGCACCGAGGCGAGCGGCGACTGGACATCCACCACGAGCGTCGCGTCGGACAGCCGATAGACGTCGAACTGCGCCCTCACCTCGCCTTGTGCTTTTCCAGCGGGTGACCGTTCTGTTCGTACCAGCGGCTCCACGCGTCGATCGCCGGTCGGTTCTGTTCCTGCCAGCGACGCTCCTGCTCGGCCTTGGTCGCACGGCGGATCGCGTCCTCGCTGATCTGCGACAGGTTCAGCCCCGTCTCGCGCGCCGCGGCCACGATGCCGGTGTCGAGCGACAGGTTGACCGATTGGCGTTTCGGCTTGCCCGTCTGGAGGTTTTCATGTCTCATACACTCACGCTATGCGCATCCTCCATGCGCGTCAACGGAGCGCACGATGGCCGAGTTCTTCCCCGCTTTGACCGACGATCACCGCGCGTTCGTTGCGAAGCAGCCGGTGTTCTTCGTGGCCACCGCCGCGGCGGATGCGCGGATCAACCTCAGCCCCAAGGGGATGGACAGTTTCCGGGTATTGGACGATCGCACCGTCGCCTATCTCGACGTCGCGGGTTCGGGGAACGAGACCAATGCGCATCTGATCGCCGACGGTTGGATCACGATCATGTTCTGCGCCTTCGACAATCCCGCGCTGATCTTCCGCATCTACGGCCGCGGACGCCCGGTGCTGCCGCAGGACGACGATTGGGCGGAACTGGCGCGGCACTTCACCTTGCTGCCCGGCACGCGGCAGATCTTCGTGATCGCGGTAGAGCAGGTGCAAACCTCGTGCGGCTGGGGCGTGCCGTACATGGCGTTCGAGCGCGAGCGCCCGACGCTGAGCAAATATCACACCGCCAACGGCGATGCGACGCGCTTCGCCAAATATGCCGTGCGGACGACGAGCATCGACGGCCTGCCGGTGCGCAACCCGACGCAGCCGCCCGCATGACGGCGCCCGCCTGATGGCACTGGTGGAGCTGGGGCGGTACGACCGCAATCTGGCGAACATCCTGGTGTCGCGGCTGGAGGCGGACGGTATCCCCGCGCTGGCGTTCGACGGCGGCGCGTCGATCGCCGATGGCAGCTGGCTGCTGATCCCGGTGCGGGTGATGGTGGACGAGGACGATCTGGCCGCGGCGCAGGCGGTGGCCGGACCTGCCTAAAAAACGGGCAGCTCCGCCGCGCTGCACAATTTTTACGTTCCGTTAAGACCCGTCGGCCCGCGCGGCAGCCCGCCGCACGCCGTGGCGGCGGTTGGCACGCGGTTTGCGATGCGCTGTTCCGGGTTATTCGGAAGGGGGCGCGATGAAGCTGGTCATAGCCATCATCAAACCGTTCAAGCTGGACGAGGTGCGCGAGGCGCTCACCACGATCGGCGTGGCCGGGATGACGGTATCCGAGGTCAAGGGGTTCGGCCGGCAGAAGGGCCAGACCGAAATCTACCGCGGTGCCGAATACAGCACGAACATGGTGCCCAAGATCAAGATCGAGGTCGTCTGCGCGTCCGACATCGCCGATCGCGTCGTGGAAGCGGTGCAGGCATCGGCCAACACCGGCGCGATCGGCGACGGCAAGATCTTCGTCCTGGACGTCGGGCAGGCGGTGCGCATCCGCACCGGCGAAACCGACGACACCGCACTCTGAGGGGGGTGACAATGACGCTATCGAAGAAGACGATCGGCGGGGGCGCGATGCTGGCGCTCGGCGCGCTGGCCGCCAGCCCGACGTTCGCGCAGGCCGCCGCCGCCGCGCCGACGGTCAACAAGGGCGACACGGCGTGGATGATGACCTCCACCGTGCTGGTGCTGATGATGATCGTGCCGGGGCTGGCGCTGTTCTACGGCGGCCTCACCCGCGCGAAGAACATGCTGTCGACGATGACGCAGATCGGTGCGGTCGCGTGCCTCGCGATGCTGATCTGGGTGATGTACGGCTATACCATGGCCTTCGGCGACGGTGGCAACGACTTCATCTCCGGCTTCGGCAAGGCGTTCCTGAAGGGGATCACCCCGGATTCGGTCGCCGCCACCTTCACCGCCGGGGTCGCGATCCCCGAATATGTCTTCGTCTGCTTCCAGATGACCTTCGCCGCGATCACCGTCGCGCTGGTGCTGGGGTCGGTCGTCGAGCGGATGAAGTTTTCCGCGGTGATGGTGTTCGGCGCCATCTGGCTGACGATCGTCTATTTCCCGATCGCGCACATGGTGTGGGCATCGGGCGGGCTGTTCTTCAAGATGGGCGCGCTGGACTTCGCGGGCGGCACCGTCGTGCACATCAACGCCGGCGTGTCGGCGCTGGTCGCGTCGCTGATCCTGGGCAAGCGCATCGGTTACCCGACCGAGCGGATCGTGCCGCACTCGCTGACGATGACCGGCGTGGGCACCGGCCTGCTGTGGGTCGGCTGGTTCGGGTTCAACGCCGGTTCGGCGCTGGAGGCCAACGGCTCGGCCGCGCTGGCGATGATCAATACCTTCGTCGCGACCGCGGCGGGCGGCCTGTTCTGGATGCTGGCGGAGCGGCTGAACGGCCACAAGGGTTCGGCGCTGGGCTTCTGCTCGGGGATCGTCGCCGGGCTGGTCGCGGTCACCCCGGCGGCGGGCAATTCCGGCCCGTTCGGCGCGATCGTGCTGGGCGCGGTCGCTTCGGTGATCTGCTTCTACGCCGTGTCGATGCTCAAGCCGAAGCTGGGCTATGACGACGCGCTCGACGCGTTCGGCGTCCATGGCATCGGCGGCATGATCGGCGCGATCGGCACCGCGATCGTCTACGCCCCGTCGCTTGGCGGGCCGGGCAAGCCGGACTTCGCGATCGGATCGCAGCTGACCACGCAGGTCATCGCGGTGGTCACCACCATCGTGTGGGCGACGATCGGCACCGTGATCGCCACCTATGCCGCCAAGGCGCTGACCGGGCTGCGCGTCAGTGCGGAGGTCGAGCGCGAAGGCCTCGACCTCGGCGAGCATGGCGAGCGCGCCTACAACAGTTGACGAAATTGCGGCGGCGGGACGGCCCGCCGCCGCTCACCAGGTTCCTCCTGCGGACACACCTCGACCCGGTACGGCAACGTACCGGGTCATTTTTCGCGGTGGCGGTATTCGGTCGCGACGCGCGCTAGCGCGGCAGGCGGATCTCGAACACGGTGGGCCAGCGTTTGCCGGTGACGAACAGCCGGCGCTTCGCCGCGTCCCAGGCGATGCCGTTGGCAACCGCCTCTGGATCGGTCGCGCCGACCTCCGCGACGATCGCTCGCAGGTCGATGACCCCGGTGACACGCCCCGATGCGGGGTCGATGCGGACGATGAACTGTTGATGCCAGACATTGGCAAGGATCGCACCGTCGACCACCTCCAGCTCGTTGAGCTGGGTCAGCGGCCGCCCCGCGAAAGACACCGTCAGCGTGCGGCGAACCGCCAGCGTCGCGGGATCGTGGAAGGTCAGCGTCGCGCTGCCGTCCGACCGGACCAAGCCGGTCGCGTCGCTCGCCAGTCCCCAGCCCTCGCCCGAATAGCGCAGCGTGCCCAGCCGCTTGAGGCTGGTCGCGGACCAGCGGTGGGCGATGCCGTCATGCCAGGTCAGGCTGACCAACTGTCCCTTCCACGCCGCCAGCCCTTCGCCGAACTGCGCCGCGGGGATCGTCGCCCGCGCAGTGACCTTGCCGGTGGCCAGGTCGACGCGGCGCACGTCCGACTGCCCCTCCAACCCGACGCTTTCGACCAGCTGCCCGCCGTTCCAGATCAGCCCCTCGGTGAAGGCGGCGGAATCGTGCGGATAGCGCGCGACGACCGTGGGGACGATCAGCGCCGGGCGCGGCGCGGCGGCGGCGGCGGGGGTCGCCGCCTGCGGTACGGCGGAGGCAGGCGCGACCAGCGCCACGAGCGGGAGGAGGAACCAGCGCGTCATCGCGACCGGCTTACCGCGGATCGCGGGGCGCGTCATCGGCTTTGGCCCGGCCGCGTGGGAGGGGGTGGCAGGAGAAGGTTGGTTCGCGCGGAGGCGCAGAGCGGTGGTGGCGGGGGGGCGGCCTGTGCGAG
>NZ_LSJO01000147.1:0-235 GCF_001556735.1 Sphingomonas sp. CCH9-F2
AGCTGGGCCGCGGCGCGCGGGCGGTGCGGCGCGTGCGGTGCGCCGATCGACCCGCGCCACCCGCTGATCGAGGCGGGGTGCGCGCTGGCGGGGATCGCGGCGGGTTATGCCGCGCCGGGCGTCGCCGGGGCGGCGGGGGCGCTGTTCGGCTGGCTGCTGCTGACGCTGGCGGTGATGGACGCGCATGATTTCTGGCTGCCCGACGAACTGACCGCGGCGCTGGCGATCGGCGGGG
>NZ_LSJO01000148.1:0-3377 GCF_001556735.1 Sphingomonas sp. CCH9-F2
CCCCAGGAAACCCCGGCCGCCCGTCGGGGTGACGAAAGACAGCATGACCGATCCCTATCCATCGCCCGCCGATCTCGACCGCGCGCTCGGCTTCACCATCACTCAACGTCATGCGCGCGGGCGCGTCGTGCGGCTTGGCCCGGTGCTGGATGAGATCCTGTCCGCACACGCCTATCCTCCGGCGATCGAAAGGCTGCTCGCGGAGGCGCTGACGCTGACCGCGCTGATCGGTGCTACGCTGAAGGATCCGGCCGGGCAGTTGACGCTGCAGACGCAGACACAGGAGGGCGTCGTCAGCCTGCTGGTGTGCGACTATCGCGGCGGCGAACTGCGCGGCTATGTGCAGTTCGATGCCGATCGGCTGGCGCAGGCGCCGGACGAACCGTCGCTGGCGACGCTGTTCGGGCAGGGGTATCTGGCGATCACCTTCGATCTGGCGACGACTAGCGAGCGCTATCAGGGGATCGTCCCGCTGGACGGCAAAACGCTGGCCGAGGCGGCGCAGAGCTATTTCTACCAGTCCGAACAGATTCCGACGCTGGTGCGCGCGGGGATGCGCAAGGACGATGCGGGACGCTGTGTCGCCGGCGGCCTGCTGATCCAGCACCTTCCCGAGGGGGAGGAGGGGCGCGAGCGCCTGCATACCAAGCTGGACCATCCCGAGTGGGATCATATCGAGGCGCTGGCGCGCACGATGGGCGGCGACGAACTGGCCGATCCGGCGGTCTCGCTGGAGACATTGGTGTGGCGACTGTTCAACGAGGAAGCCGAAGTGCGCGTGCTGGCCGCGCAGGCGCTTTCCAAGGGATGCCGGTGCACGCTCGACCATATCCGCTCGGTGCTGGCGAAATTCCCGGTCGAGGAACGCATGGCGATGGCGGATGACAACGGGGTCATCGCGGTCGATTGCGCCTTCTGCTCGACAGTCTTCCCGATGCGGGCCGAGGATCTGGCCGCTTAGCAGCTTCTTAACGGGTCGCGGCGTAGGTTAAATCGTTGCCGCATGGCAATTTTCTCCCTTGCTTGCTGGACAGGCATACTGGCGGGCTGCCGTGATCGGCGGCCCGCTTTTTTGTGCGGCGGTTGCGCGCGGGCGCGGCAAGGCCTAGCTGGCGCGGCATCATGACCCACCAGACACCTGCCGTCGCGCTCATTTCGGGCGGACTGGATTCGATGGTTTCCGCCGCGCTGGCGCGGGAGGCCGGCTATCCGCTGCTTGCGCTGTCGATCGACTATAATCAGCGCCACCAGATCGAACTGGCCGCCGCCCGCCGCGTCGCGCATGCGCTGGGCGCGGTGCGTCATGTCGTGCTGCCGATCGATCTGTCGGCCTTCGGCGGATCGGCGCTGACCGACAGCGCGATCGACGTGCCCAAGGACGGGGTGGGAGAGGCCATTCCGGTCACCTATGTCCCGGCCCGCAACACCATCTTCCTCAGCCTTGCGCTGGGCTGGGCCGAGGCGGCGGGCGCGCGCGACCTGTTCCTGGGCGTCAATGCGCTGGACTATTCCGGCTATCCCGATTGCCGCCCCGAATTCATCGCGGCGTTCGAGCGACTGGCCGAGCTGGCTACCAAGGCCGGCGTCGAGGGCGCGCCGTTCCGCTTCCACGCCCCGCTACAGCATATGACCAAGGCCGATATCGTGCGCGAGGGCGCGCTGCTGGGGCTGGACATGGGGCTGAGCTGGTCGTGCTACGATCCGGCGCCGGGCGCGAAGCATTGCGGACTGTGTGACAGTTGCCGGCTGCGCCACAAGGGGTTCGAGGAAGCCGGCATCGCCGATCCGACCGTCTATGCGGTCAAGCCCCCGGCGCCCTGACGATGAGCTATGCCGTCAAGGAGATGTTCCTGACGCTTCAGGGCGAGGGCGTGCAGGCTGGGCGGCGCGCAGTGTTCGTGCGCTTTGCCGGCTGCAACCTGTGGTCGGGGCGCGAGCAGGACCGCGCGAGTGCGGTCTGCCGCTTTTGCGACACCGATTTCGTCGGGACCGACGGGCTGGGCGGCGGGCGCTTCGGCGATGCCGCGGCGCTGGTCGCGGCAGTCGAGGATTTCTGGGGCGCGGGACGCGAGCGGCGCTTCGTCGTCCTGACCGGGGGCGAGCCGATGCTGCAGGTTGACGATGCGCTGGTCGATGCGCTGCACGACGCGGGCTTCTTCGTCGCGATCGAAAGCAACGGGACGCTGCCGGTCCACCCGCGCATCGACTGGATATGCATCAGCCCCAAGGCGGGGAGCGAGACGGTGCAGCGGCGCGGCGACGAGCTGAAGCTGGTCTGGCCGCAGCCGGGCAGCGACCTTTCTGCGATCGAGGGATGGGCGTTCGATCATTTCCTGTTGCAGCCGATGGACGATGCGCGCGGGCAGGCGAATGTCGATGCCGCGATGGCGTTGGTCATGGAGCGCCCCCACTGGCGACTGACGCTGCAGACGCATAAGATGCTGGGGCTGCGCTAGGACCGCCGCAGCGCAGATTTCGATCGTCGCATTTCGATGATACAGGGTTACATCGAATCGTGACGTGAGGATTGCCGATGCCGATTGCCGTAGCCAGACCGCGCCGCCTCGCGATCGCCGGGGCATTGATGCTGGCGGCGTTCGGTGCCGGAACGGGTATCGCCAAGCGTGAGCGCGCCGAAGGCTATCTGTCGCCCGGCGAGTTCGACGTGACGTCGGTGCTGGAGCCTGCGCCGCGCAAGGGCGATCCGCGCTACGACACTGACCGGAAGATCTTCCGGGCGACCCGCGCGCTGCTGAACACGCCGCGCGGGGCGATGGCGACCAGTGATGTCGACACGTCCAGCGCGGCGCTGATGCGCGATTTCAGCTGCGCGGTCGGCGTATCGCTGACCCCGCAAAACGCGCCCGCGACGCTCGACGTGGTCGCGCGCGCCGGCGCCGATACGGGTGCACAGACGGGCATCGCGAAGAACTTCTATCGCCGCGCGCGTCCCTTTCACCAGGACCGCGGTGCGGTGTGCCAGCCGGTGTCCGAACTGGCCGACAGCTACGACTATCCCTCTGGGCACACCACCTGGGGATGGACGTGGGCATTGATCCTGACCGAACTGGCGCCCGATCGCGCCGGGCCGATCCTGCGCCGCGGGCGTGCCTATGGCGACAGCCGCTTCGTGTGCGGGGCGCATAACGAAAGCGCGGTGGAGGGCGGGATGCTGTCGGCCAGCGCGACGATGGCGGTTGTGCGGACCAAGGCCGCGTTCCAGGCCGACCTGGCCGCCGCGCGCGCCGAAATCGCCCGATTGCGCGCCGACCCCGCGACGCCGCGCCCCCAGGGATGCGCCGCGGAGGAGGCGCTGGTGGCGCAGCGGGTGATGCCGCGGCTGGATCGCTGACGCGCGGCTGGTCGCCGCCCGCCGG
>NZ_LSJO01000149.1:0-723 GCF_001556735.1 Sphingomonas sp. CCH9-F2
AGATCAGCCGCGAGAACGGCAAGCGGCGCGTGGTGGTGCAAGCCAACGTGCGTGGCCGCGACGTCGGATCCGTCGTGGCGGATGCGCAGGCGGCGATCGGCAGCCAACTCCGGCTGCCTGCCGGCACCTATCTCGAATGGGGCGGCCAGTTCGAGAACCTCCAATCGGCAAGCGAACGGCTGAAGCTGGTCATTCCGGCTTGCTTCATCTTGATCCTGCTGCTCCTCTACGGGGCGTTGGGATCGGTCCGCGACGCCGCGATCGTGTTCACCGGCGTGCCTTTCGCGCTGGTGGGCGGCGTCCTGTTGCTGTTCCTGCGGGGCATGGACTTCTCGATCTCGGCGGCAGTGGGCTTCATCGCCCTCTCGGGCATCGCGGTCCTCAACGGCCTCGTCATGGTCAGCTCGATCCAAGATCTGATCCGATCAGGGATGAGCCGCGAGGAAGCCGCGCATGTTGGCGCGATGCAGCGTCTGCGACCCGTCATCATGACCGCGCTAGTCGCCAGCCTCGGCTTCGTGCCGATGGCGCTGGGCGAAGGCGCCGGCGCAGAGGTTCAAAAGCCTTTGGCGACGGTCGTCATCGGCGGTCTGATCTCGGCGACGCTTCTTACGCTGTTCGTGCTGCCGACACTCTATGCCCGGTTCGGGCAGAAAGTGATCGAGAAACCCGAGCACTACAATGAGGAGCATGAAGGGGACGACCACGGTCAGACCTTCGTGA
>NZ_LSJO01000015.1:0-231 GCF_001556735.1 Sphingomonas sp. CCH9-F2
TGATGAGCCTTGGGGCTTTGGACTTCGGTCTGATCGTCGACGGCGCCGTCATCATCGTTGAAAACGCGCTGAGGCGGCTTGCCGAACAACAGCATCATGAAGGTCGCTTGCTGACCGTCAAGGAACGGCTTGCGACCGTGGCAGCCGCCGCTCGCGAGATGATCCGCCCCTCGGTTTACGGGCAGGCAATCATCATCCTCGTCTACGTACCGCTGCTCACGCTGACCGGCG
>NZ_LSJO01000150.1:0-470 GCF_001556735.1 Sphingomonas sp. CCH9-F2
GATGGCACGCGGAAGTTGGTGACGGTTATGTCCTTCTCGTCGAGCTGCGGCATGAACTCCTCGCCGAGCAAGCCAAAGCTCAGCACTGCCGCGACGAACACGCCGACACCGCCCAGGATGAAGGGCATCGGGCGGGCGACAGCCCGGCCCAGCACGGGGGCGTAGCGTTCCTTGAACCAGCGGATCGGCTTCACTTCCGTCTCACTGACCCGGCCCTTGACGACGATCGCGATCATCGCGGGAACGAAGGTCAGCGACAGGACGAAAGCGGAGGCGAGCGCCACCATCAACGTGATCGCCATCGGCGCGAACGTCTTGCCCTCAACGCCCTGGAAGGTGAGCAGCGGCACGAAGACGAGGAAGATGATGAGCTGACCATAAACGGTCGGCCGCACCATCTCCTTGGCCGCGAGCGTCGTTTCCTCCATCCGCTCTTCGCGGGTGAGAAGCCGGCCTTCATGCTCCTGGCG
>NZ_LSJO01000151.1:0-210 GCF_001556735.1 Sphingomonas sp. CCH9-F2
GAGGACAAGGCCCGCGTCATGGCCGAGCTTCGCGCCATCGCCGGGTCCGCATGGACACGCGCCGACCAGAGAAACCGGCAGCTATGGTTCGCCCTGGGCGGGGTGGCGGCCGGCATCCTCGCATGGGCGATCGTGCCGGGCCTCGTCGCGCGCGAGATCGCGCCGGCGAGCTGGCAATGGCCCGAGCGCATGGCGGCGCGGACGCTCGAC
>NZ_LSJO01000152.1:0-1143 GCF_001556735.1 Sphingomonas sp. CCH9-F2
GGCGACCACCGATTGTCGCGCGAGGATGATATCGCGCTGCTGATCCGCGCGGTAGAAGACGTGGTGCCGTGACGGCGAGAGGCGAACGATGAAGTATCTCCATACGATGATCCGGGTCAGCGATCCCGTTGCGACCATTGCCTTTTTCGAACTTCTGGGCCTGCGCGAGGTGCGGCGGATCGAGAATGAGAAGGGGCGGTTCACGCTGATCTTCCTGGCGGCGGACGAGGATATGGCCGCACCCGCCGAGCGTGCCCGCGCCGAGGTGGAATTGACCCACAATTGGGACCCCGAGGAATATGCCGGCGGGCGCAATTTCGGGCATCTGGCGTATCGCGTGGAGGATATCTACGCCACCTGCCAGCGGCTGGTCGACGCCGGGCATATCATCCACCGCCCCCCGCGCGACGGGCATATGGCGTTCGTGAAGACCCCGGACGGCATCTCGATCGAGTTGCTGCAGGACGGGGTTCTGGAGCCGGCGGAACCGTGGGTGTCGATGCCGAACACGGGGACATGGTGATATGACGCTGGAGATCGCGCGTGTCCCGGTGCTGTCGGATAACTACAGCTGGCTTGTCCGGGAGCCGCAGACGGGCGCGGTGATGGTGGTGGATCCGGGGGAAGCGGCGCCGGTGCTGGCGGCCGCGACGGCGCGCGAGTGGCACATCGGGGCGGTGTGGCTGACGCACTGGCACCCCGATCACGTCGGTGGCGCCGCCGGGGTGAAGACGGCGACGGGCGCGCGGATCATCGGCCCGGAGGCGGAACGCGCGAAGATTCCGGCGCTGGAAGAGGGCGTTGGCGAGGGCGATACGGTGGAACTGGGCGCACAGCGCGCGCGCGTGATGGCCGTTCCGGGGCATACGGCGGGGCATATCGCGTTCCATTTTGACGGTGCGGACGCCATTTTCACCGGCGATACGCTGTTTTCGATGGGGTGCGGGCGGCTGTTCGAGGGCGATGCGACGCAGATGTTCGCGAACATGCAGCGATTCGCGACGCTGGATGACGCCACGAACGTCTATTGCGGGCACGAATATACGCAGTCGAACGGGCGTTTTGCGCTGTCGGTGGACCCCGACAACGCCGCATTGATCGCGCGGATGCGCGACGTCGACGCGCTGCGCGCCGCGGGCGAGG
>NZ_LSJO01000153.1:0-1809 GCF_001556735.1 Sphingomonas sp. CCH9-F2
TTCGACGTTCAAGAACCCCGACGGGCACAAGGCGTGGCAGCTCGTCGATGCCGCCGGGTGCCGCGGCATGACGCTGGGCGGCGCGCAGGTGAGCGAGAAGCATGCCAACTTCCTGCTCAACACCGGCACCGCGACCAGCGGCGAGATCGAGGCCTTGGGCGAGACGGTGCGGGAACGGGTGAAGGCGGCAAGCGGGATCGAGCTGGAATGGGAAATCCAGCGCGTGGGGGTGCCGGCATGATGAGGACGTCACCCCAGCGCAGGCTGGCATCTTCCGCCGATGCCGCGCTTGCCGGACGAGACCCCAGCCTGCGCTGGGGTGACGGAGGTCGCTGGTGACCGGTTCCCTCCACATCGCAGTGCTGATGGGCGGATGGTCGGCGGAGCGCGAGGTGTCGCTGATGTCGGGTGCCGGCGTCGCGGATGCGCTGGAATCGCTCGGCCATCGCGTGACGCGCATCGACATGGCGCGCGACGTCGCGGCGCGGCTGGCGGCGGCGGCGCCCGATCTGGTGTTCAACGCGCTGCACGGTACGCCGGGCGAGGACGGCAGCGTGCAGGGGCTGCTGGACCTGATGGGGCTGCGCTACACCCATTCGGGCCTGGCGACGTCGGTGATCGCGATCGACAAGGTGCTGACCAAGCAGGTGCTGGTTCCCGCGGGCATCCCGATGCCGGGCGGGCGGATCGTCACCAGCGAGGAGGTGTTCGCCGCCGATCCGCTGCCGCGCCCCTATGTCCTGAAACCCGTCAACGAAGGATCGTCGGTCGGCGTCGCGATCGTTACCGCGGACGGCAATTACGGCCAGCCGATCGGGCGCGACGTGCGCGGGCCGTGGCAGGAATTCGACACGCTGCTGGCCGAACCCTATGTCCGCGGGCGCGAGCTGACCACCGCGGTGCTGGGCGACCGCGCGCTGGGTGTGACCGAGCTGCGGCCCAAGTCGGGCTGGTACGATTACGATGCCAAATATACCGACGGGATGACCGACCACATCTTTCCCGCGCCCATCCCCGACGACGTCGCGCAGGCGTGCCTGTCGCTGGCAGTGCAGGCGCATCGCGTGCTGGGGTGCCGGGGATGCAGCCGGTCGGACTTCCGCTGGGACGACGAGCGCGGCGTCGACGGACTGTTCCTGCTGGAGGTCAACACCCAGCCGGGCATGACCCCGCTCAGCCTGGTGCCCGAACAGGCGCGCCATACCGGCATGAGCTATGCCGAGCTGGTCCAGGCGATCGTCGACGAGGCGATGCGGGAGCCGCCGCGGTGAGCCGCACGATCCGCCGCGGCGGACCGCCGCAGCGCCGCGCGCCGGTCGCCAACCGCCGGCGCGTCGCGAAACAGTCGTTCGGCGACCGGATGATCGCGAAGCTGCCGCTGAGCGAGGACGGGCTGCGCCGCGTGGTGACGTGGACCGTACTGGGCGGGGTGGGCGCCGCCGCGCTGTTCGTCGCGTCGCTGCTGGGGGTGCCGCAGGCGATCGGCGTCGGCATCGCGGAGGCGGGCGCGCGCGCCGGACTGCGGATCGAGCAGGTCGATATCACCGGGCTGAAGCGGATGGACCGCGAGACGGTCTATGCGATCGCGCTGGAGGACCAGCCGAGCCGCGCGATGCTGCGCGTCGATCTGGCGCGGGTGCGCGAACGGTTGCTGGCCTATGGCTGGATCGCTGACGCCTATGTCGCGCGGCGGCTGCCCGACCGGCTGCTGATCCACATCACCGAGCGGGAGCCGGCGGCGGTATGGCAGGACAATGGCCAGCTGACGCTGATCGATGCGGAGGGGCGGTTGCTGGCGCCGGTGGATGC
>NZ_LSJO01000154.1:0-7492 GCF_001556735.1 Sphingomonas sp. CCH9-F2
GGGTGGGACAAATAACGCGGCCGCCCTGGACGGCCTCCGCCACGCGGTCACACGGCGGCGGGAGCGTTGGGCTGTAGAGTCGCCACAATGGCCTCGTCGATCAAGGCTTCCAGCTCGGCCGGTGGCAGGTCATCGAACCTGGCCCGCACCTGTTCGATGGTTTGACCAAGCGCCTGCCGCGCCCGGTGCTCGCGCAACACGCGCTGCACGGTCGAGCGCGACACGCGGAACAGGGTGGCGAGTTGGGCGGGGGAGCCCTGGCCGGACTCGGCCTTGGCGATGATCTCGGCGCGCCAAGGGACGCTGCGAGCATTGCCGTCGCCCGCATGGGCGCGATGTGCTGCACCTCGGCGATGGGGTCTGGTGGGACGAGGACGTGGGCCGCTGGCGTGACGGGCAGGGCAGGGGGGTTCGCCGCCTGCCGAAGCCTGACGATCTTTCACGCGCGCAACCGGGGTTCGCCGGTATCGACCCGCCCGCCTCGATGCGGGTCACGCGCGTCGTGCTCGCCAGCGCGCACCTGAACCACGATCCCGGCGACAACCGGCTGCGCAACCTCGCCGCGCTCTGCCAGTGATGCCACATGCGCCACGACGCCGGCGAGCATCGCCGGCGCCGCTGGCTCAACGCCTTCCGGGTGCGCGCGATCGGCGACCTGTTCGCCTGAACGCGCCGCTCGCCCGTCCACCGGCGCGACCATCACACGGGGGCGACAAGGCCGCCTGCCGGAACGAGCGGAATGAGCACTCATCGACTAACGCGTCGTTTACTAACCCTAAGGGTTTAGAAAGGATGATGGCGTCGCGCCGCTTTACCCGCGCATTACGGAGGGCTCCCTTGGCCATTTCCTCAGTCGATAGCGTGATGGCGGTCCGCAACGCGATCCTGCAACGCAACGCGGCGCTGGGAAAAGCCGTCGCCCCTTCGCCAGCCCCGATCGGCGGTGCGGAAAGCACTGCGCCGGCCTCCTTCGGATCGGTGTTCACCGATGCGATCCAGAAGGTCAATGCGGTGAACGCCAAGGCCGGTGCTCTCACCGTCGCCTATGAGCGGGGCGAGGAAACCGACATTGCTAAGGTCATGCTCGCCCGCCAGGCGTCTTCGATCGGGTTCGAGGCGACGCTCCAGGTTCGCAACAAGCTGCTCTCCGCTTACAAGGACATCATGAGCATGAGCATCTGACGGGCAAGGGTGACGCCACTTCCGCTTAGCCATCCGCTTGCGCCTGCTCGCTATCGCGCAAGCGCATCACCGTCTGGCGGCTGGTCTTGTGCCGCCTCGCCAACGCCGAAAGGCTCTCGCCGCGCGCAAGACCGGCGAGGATTGCCGCGCGGGTCGCGGGGTCGAGTGAGTGCGGGCGGCCGAGCCTCTTCCCCTGTCCCCGCGCGCGCGCCAGCCCTGACTGGGTGCGCTCGACCAAGAGGTCGCGCTCGAACTGGGCGACCGCGTTGATCACGCCCATCGTCATCTTGCCCGCCGAGCTGGTCAGGTCGACCCCACCCAACGCCAGGCAATGCACCCGCACGCCGGCTCCCTCAAGCCGGGCCACGGTCGCGCTCACGTCGATGGCGTCGCGGCCCAGCCGGTCGAGACGGGTGACGACCAGCACGTCGCCCGCCTCCATGCGGTCGAGGAGACGCGCGAAGCCCTCGCGCCTTGCGATCGCTTCCGAACCGGACACGGTCTCGCTCACCACCCGGTGCGGCTCGACCGCGAACCCCGCGGCCGCGATCTCGCGGACCTGGTTCTCGGTGGTCTGGCCCGCGGTGGACACGCGGGCATAGGCGAAGGTGCGCGACACGGCCCTGATCCGTTCACAAAGGGTGTCCGGATCCTTGCCGCTGTTCACAATCCTGTCAAGCTAGGTTGCGGACGATCGCGCCGGCCCTGTCCGAAACCCTTCGGTTTCGGACAGGCGAGTAGCAAGGAGCCGCCGACCTGGCAAACGCCTCGACCGGCTCACCTCGCTTCACCGTTCACCGAGTTGGAAGCGGCCGAGCTGTCGCCGCTCTGCTGATCAGCCGTCGGCGACGACGGGTGGTCGTGCTCGGTGATTCCCGTGAAATGATTGAGCTGATCCTCCGAGATGTTCTCCGGTTCGCGTGTTCCGCACGCAGAGACGAGCAGGGCCGCCAGAACGGCGACTCCGTAGCCAAGCATGTTGATCCTCATCGCTTCTTCTCCGGTTGGAGTGCTGGGCTGATCTTCGATCCTGCTCACGATGGGAGCGTCCGCGGGTGCGACCTCCGCTCCACACCGGATCCTTTCTCCACGATAATGAGGGCTCAGGCATCCTGTCGCGTAGTATCTCATGAGCAGATCGACCATTGCCGTCTGCCCGTGGGAGTGGAGAGATTATGATCACAACACACTTCGCAGCCAAGCTGCTTCAGGCCGTTGCGGCTATTGGCATCGCCACCGCCGGCGTCAGCGCGGCGTCGGCGCAAACGAGCGGTGGCTCGATGGCCGGGATGAAGATGGCACCCGGTGCCAAGATGGCCACGAAGGGCAAAAAGGCCGCTCCGAAGAAGACCGCCCACCACAAGGGCGGACATCAAAAGGCTGCGCCGAAGCCGAAGTGAAGCCATGTCGGACGGACGGCTAGCGGGTTGCCAGTAGCGAACGTGGCAACCCGCTGGAGAAAGCAGGTCTAGCGGCCTGCCACTACCGGGTAGATGTGTTCTGACCTTTCCCCGGAGAGCGTCGCGTGCAAGCGGCGCTCAAGCGGACGATCAGGTGCTCCTGCCGATGCTTCCGCAGAAAAGGCAAAGCTACTTCTCCGCTTTGAATGCTGGCGTGATCGCGACGCTTCTGTCTTAGGGTTGGATCGTCCGCAATTGAACTGTGTGTCTCACCCGTGCAGGCAGGGCGCATCGGGAAATGCCAAGCGCTAGCGAGGGCAAACGCCTCGTGCTGCGTATCCACAAAGAGAATCGTCAAAGAAAGCGCTTGGCCCATGCGGAATTCGAAGCTGACCTTGTTGCTGGCGGCGCTTATGCTGGGCATGGCGGGACCGGCGCTCGCCCATGAGGATCACGACGCGCTCGGGGCCGGACCGGGCAATACTCAGGCGAGCCGGGCGGCAAGCGACGACCATGCAGGCATGGCGGGGATGAACGACAACGCGGTCGGCCCGGCGGACGCCGCGATGGGCCAGGACGTGGCTGCGGACGACATGGCGATGGGCCACGGGCACGACGAGGCCAACGCCAGGAACAAGACCTTCGGGCAGCGCTTGGTAAGCTGGCTTGGCCGCCTGCACACGATGGTGATCCACTTCCCGATCGCCATGATCATTGGCGCGCTGGCGGTGGAGCTGTTCGGGCTTTGGCGGCGCAACGCATCCTACCAGGAAGCGGCGCGGGTCATGCTGATCGTCGGCTCGCTGGGCGCGATCGTCGCGGCGTTCCTCGGCTGGTTCGCCGGCGGCTTCTACCTTTCCGATCGCAATCCCGTGCTGATGACTCACCGGTGGCTCGGCACCACGCTGGCGGCACTCTCGGTCGTGCTGGTCTACCTGGCGTTCCGGGCGCGGCGGGCGGCGGAGCGGCCCCGCACCGCTTACTGGAGCCTGCTCGGCGCGGTCACCATCGCGATCGCCGTCCAAGGCTGGCTCGGCGGATCATTCATGCACGGCGGCCTGAACCACCTCGCCTTCTGAACGACACGCCGGATCGACATACTCGGCTCGCCAAGGCGGCGAACTGTTTCACCGGGCTTGGTCCGGCGTAACCGCGGGGGCGGGAGCCGGCCGGGGCGAAGGATGCCGCGCGGGGAACAACGGCACGCCACCGCCGTGGTGGCCATAACTATAATCGCCCATGTCGAGCTGAAGAAGGCAGTTGGCGTAGCCCTCCGTCCCGGGCTGGAAGCCGTAGCTCGCGCACGCGGCCTGATGGCGGGCGGTCATCTCTCGGCGACTGACGCAGCCGGCAAGCGCTGCCAGCAGAATGAAGGTGGAGAGGGCCTTACGAAGAGGGCGCGGCATTGCTCGGGTCCGATGAACGGACGACGCCCGGACGTTGAGCGACCGCCCGTCATCAACATGCGCCTATCCGCACGGCCTGCCAAGCCCGATGCCCGCTTGTGTTCCCAACGCGACCTAGTGGCCGCGATAGGGATCGTGCTCGCCCTCGCGATGCTGGTTGTAACCGTAACCCGACCCATGGCGGCGCGCATAATAGCCGTTTCCAACATAATGCCGGTTGCTGGCGTAGTAGCTCCCGTGTCGATTGCGGCGATCATAATCCCGATAGCGGTTGCCGTAGCCGTGCTGATCCCGGCCATGCTCGTTGCGGGCCTGCCATCCGCCATGCTCACGGTCTCGCGCCAGCGCTGCGCTCGGGGCGAGCATGCCGGCCGTGGAAGCCAGCAGCGCCGCAGCTGCGATGAACTTGCGCACCATCTCGGTTCTCCTTCCAAGGTCCGCCCGATGGCGGATTGGCCCCTGACTAGATGGGCTGCCTTGAAACAGGTCTGAATGGCCCCGTCAGCGCCCGTTCAGTCGTACCCCGCTCACCAAGTAGGTACGACTTGGTAACCTTGATCCTTCATGATGCTCACCGGCTGGCGGCATGCGGGATCCTTTGGTGCAATCGTTATTCGAGACAATAACCCTGGCGGGGAACCCGGTGACGCTGCTCGGCCTCACCGGACTCGCCTGCGTTGCGGCCTGGCCATTTCTCCGCGATCGTCGCAGCGCTCTCGCCGTCCAAAGCGCCGGCGCCCTGGCCTTCGCGATGCATTTTGCGCTTCTGGGGGCGTTCACCGCCGCAGCCGCGAGCGGCTTGTCGCTCGTGCAGCTTCTGGTCGCGATCACATCGAGCGATCCTCATCGCCGGCGTTCGCTGGACGGCTTGATGCTGGTCGCGTTGATGCTGCTCACCATCATGACCTGGCATGGAGCGCTGTCCGCGCTCGTGGCGTGCGCCAGTGTGATCAGCATGCGCGCGCGGTCCCAGAGATCGATTGTCCGGATGAAAGCGACCTTTCTCGTCGCTGCTCCATTCTGGCTGGCCCATAACCTGCTCGCAGGGGCGTATTTCGCGCTGGCCGTCGATCTGGTGTCGGTGGTCGGCAACCTGGCCGGGCTTATCATCGCCACCAACCGTGATCAGCCTCGCTGGACGGCCATCGGTTCCAATGTCGCGCGCTTCAAGGCCGTCATGGTTGGAGCTTGCTCGACCCTGCGACTGCCGGTTGGAGGCAAGCCCACCCAAGCAGCGGCCGCCGCCTCTTGAGCCGGAGTGCTCTCCCCAGCACGCCCATCGGCATAAACCGCGCGCGCAGGCATCCCGCGCACGTTGTCAGGTTGACCCTAGGGCAGTCGCCGATCGTACTGCGCGCCGCCTCGGTCGCCGACGCCAAAGCGCTTGCACGTTTGAAGATCGTGCTGAGCGCCGAAACGGAGCACATGGTGCTCGACGTCGCGGATCGTCGGGCGCTGCTACGGCGCACGCTGGAGGAGTTGACCGCCGTCGCGCGCAGCGAGCGGGGCATCTTCGTTCTGGAGCGAAACGGAAGCTTGCTGGGATACATCGACGTGCACGGTGTGCTGGGCGAGGAAGCCGCCGAGTTCGCCTCGTTCAGCCTAGCGCTCAGGCAGAGGTGGCGGGGGCTGGGGCTAGGCTCGGACCTGGTGTCGGCCGGGGAGGCGTGGGCGCGACGGAGCGGCTTCATTTTTCTCGTCATTCTCGTGGCGACGCGCAACGAACGTGCGCTCGCGCTTTACCAGCGGCTTGGATATACGATCTGCGCCGACCTCAGAACCGCGGGCGACGTGCGCAACGGCGTCGGCGACCATTATACAATGGGCCGTATGATCGCGCCCTGGCGGTCCGCGCCTCCGACCACATCCACCCTGAAATTCACCGAGCTTTCGTATGCCGCACAGTAAGTTGATCCTGTTGTGCCTGCTCGCGCTGGAGTATCCGAGCGCCGGCATCGCCCAGGAGCAAGCGCCGGCGAAGCCACGAACGGCGGCTGGGGCGTCGACGTTCATTCAGGATATGCTGACGCGCGGACCCGCGGAAGTGAAGCCTTGGCCGGGGTTCGTGCGAAGCGCGAAGATTGTTACGGTCACGGTGAAAGGCAATTGCGCGGTCACGATGGCGCTCGCCGACAAAAGCAGGATCCAGGTCATGCTCGACCGCGTGGTGGCCATCCGGCCGCTCTACTCGACGAACGCGCCGCAATCCTCGGTCGAGATCAGGAGCGGCGTACAGCCCTATGACGGCATTGACATCTTCGTCGGCGACAACGACGCCGTACGCCGGGTCACCGAGGCGCTCAGCTTCCTGCGCACATCCTGCGACACCACGTCCCGGACGGGGTTCTAAAGGGCCGTTTGAGAATAGCTTGAGCGGCGGCGGGCATCATTCAAGCTAGGAATGTGGCCCGAGCGAGCCGTAGCCGGATGGCTGATTTGAGCGACGCTCAGAAAATTCGGCACGGGGTTGTGACACCTGCAAACCCTCGGAAACGCTAGGGCAGGATGGCGGTGTCACAACCGACCGGTTTTGACACCTAAGTGGTTGTATATTGGTCAAGCAATTCGATCACGGCACAACTCGCCGCCCCGTCGCCCTCGCAACGGTCGATCGTCGTGGCAAGCAGGCTTTCGAGTTGCGCTAGGTCTGCCATTTTCGCGCGAACCCGCTCCAGGTGGTGGGCCGCGATCTCGCGGACCTCACTGCACGACGCCTGCGCGGGACCGCCAAGTGACAGGATCGCGCGCACCTCGGCCGGGGTGAAGCCGAGTTCACGCGCGCCACGGATGAATCCAAGGACGCGGACGTGGCCGGCCCCATATACTCGCCGGCCCCCGCTCGTGCGGGGTGGGGTCGCCACAATGCCGACGCGCTCGAAATAGCGGATCGTCTCGATGTTCACGCCGGTTCGGCGCGACAACTCGCCGATAGCTAGGCCTTTCTCATCCCTCATAATTCGCTTGCTCCTGTAGCCGCTACAGGAGGCATTAGGGGGTTATTCCGCCGGAGACGACTGATGAATAAAAGGATTTTGCCGCACGAAACCCTGGCCGCTTCCGCATCGCCACGCCGCGCCGACGCGGGGCTATCCGCCCTGGGTGCGCTGGCGAGCTTCGGCGCGGTCCTAGCCGCCGCATCCTGCTGCGTCTTGCCGCTCGCGCTGGCGGCGCTGGGCGTGGGGGCGGGCCTGTCGAGCACCTTCGCCGCGCTGATGCCTCTGCGCTGGGCCCTGACGGCGCTTTCCCTCGTCGGCCTGGCTGCCGGGTGGTGGGCGTATGTGCGGCGTCGGAGGACCTGCGCTGCGGATCGGTCCTGCACCGTGACCCTACCGTCCCGCGCAACTCCGATCATGCTCACGATCGGCACGACCCTGACGCTGACCGCGCTGATATGGGATCGCATTGAAGCGCCGCTTATAAAGGCGCTTTCCTGATGCAGCTCACCTCCACGCTGACCTGTCCCGAGTGCGGCGGTGTCGCGACCGAGACGATGCCCACCAACGC
>NZ_LSJO01000155.1:0-5075 GCF_001556735.1 Sphingomonas sp. CCH9-F2
GTCGACGCGCTGCGCGCCGCGGGCGAGGCGACGGTGCCGACCACGATCCACGCGGAACGTGCGACCAACCCGTTCCTGCGCGCGGCGGATGCCGACGAACTGGCGCGATTGCGCGCGGCGAAGGATGCATTCTAGCGTTCGTGCGTTATCGGATATGTCGGGCGCGGGGGACGGATAGGGAGAGAGCGAATGCGGTTCCTCATCAGCTTCACCGCCGCGGCGGCATTGAGCGCGCTGGCGGTGGTCGGCGCCAACGCCCAGCGCGAACCGGCGCGCGGTTCCGTCGAGGCGAAGGCGGCGGCGGAATATCGGCAGCTGCTGGCGGGCAAGATCCCCGGCAAGCCGGAGACGTGCATCGACACGCGGTTCAACAACCCGCGGCTGACCGCCTATGACGGCAAGCTGATCTACCGGGTCAGCAGCAAGCTGGTCTATGTCAGCGACACCGGCGGCGGGTGCAGCAACGTCGCGCGCGGCGACACGCTGGTGACGCGCCAGTATCAGGGCCGGCTGTGCCGCGGCGATATCGCGCAGACCGTCAACCTGCCGATCGGGATGCCGACCGGCAGCTGTGCGATGGGCGATTTCATCCCCTATCGATCCAAATAAGACAGAAGAGGACGAGGACGCATGAGCGGCGAGACCGAGGACACGCTGACCGGCGTGGAGACGACGCGGCGTTCCGCCAAACCGGAGGTCGATGCGATCGGCGGACGCCGGCTGAAACCCGCGACGCTGATGATGGGCCATGGATACGACCCGGCGCTGTCGGAAGGCGCGCTGAAGCCGCCGGTGTTCCTGACCAGCACGTTCGTGTTCCCCAACGCCGCCGCCGGCAAGCGCCATTTCGAGGGCGTGACCGGCAAGCGCCCCGGCGGCGCGGAGGGGCTGGTCTATTCGCGGTTCAACGGCCCCAACCAGGAGATACTGGAGGACCGGCTGGGCATCTGGGAAGGCGCGGAGGATGCGCTGACCTTTTCCAGCGGCATGTCGGCGATCGCGACGCTGTTCCTGTCGCTGGTGCGGCCGGGCGACACGATCGTCCATTCCGGCCCGCTCTATGCCGCGACCGAGACGCTGATCGCGCGCGTGCTGGGGCAGTTCGGGGTGAAGTGGCTCGATTTCCCCGCCGGCGCCACGCGCGCGGAGATCGATGCGGTGCTGCAGCGCGCCGCGGACGGCGGGCGGGTGGCGCTGATCTACCTCGAAAGCCCCGCGAACCCGACCAATGCGCTGGTCGATGTCGAGGCGGTGGCGGCGAGCCGCGACGCGATCTTCGCCGATGCCGCCGACATGCCGCCGATCGCGATCGACAACACCTTCCTGGGGCCGTTGTGGTCGCAGCCGCTGCGCCACGGCGCCGACGTGGTCGTCTACAGCCTGACCAAATATGCCGGGGGCCATTCCGATCTGGTCGCCGGCGGGGTGCTGGGCGCCAAGGCGCTGATCAACACGATCCGCGCGATGCGGAACACGATCGGCACGATCTGCGACCCCAATACCGCGTGGATGCTGCTGCGCAGCCTGGAGACGCTGGAACTCAGGATGAGCCGCGCCGGCGACAATGCCGCCAAGGTGTGCGCGTTCCTGCGCGATCATTCCAAGGTGGAGCGGGTCGGCTATCTCGGCTTCCTGGCGGAGGCGGAGGGGCGGCAGGCCGATATCTACCGCCGGCATTGCACCGGGGGCGGCTCCACGTTCTCGCTGTACCTGAAGGGCGGCGAGGCGGAGGCGTTCCGGTTCCTCGACGCGCTCAGGATCGCCAAGCTGGCGGTCAGCCTGGGCGGGACGGAGACGCTGGCGAGCCACCCGGCGGCGATGACGCATCTGTCGGTCGCGGACGAGCGCAAGCAGGCGCTGGGGATCACCGACAATCTGGTGCGCATCTCGATCGGGGTCGAGGATGCCGACGATCTGATCGCCGACATGGAACAGGCGCTGGCGGCGATCTGAGGCGCGGATTTGACGCCGGGAATCGAGGAGGGCGACGTGATGCGACATGCGATGCTGGCCGCTGCGGCGGCACTGGTACCGGCGGCGGGGATGGCGCAGGCGCCCGCCGGGCCGGAACGGACGATCCGCGTGACCGGGGTGGGCGTGGTGCGGACCCCGCCCGATACGGCACGGCTCGACTATTGGGTGCGCGGCGAAGGCACGACCCCGGACGAGGCGAGCCGCGCGCTGGCGACGCGGCAGAAAGCGATCGCGGGTGCGCTGGGCGGGTTGCTGGGCGCGGGGGCCGAGATCACCACCGGCAACGTCATCGTCATCGAGGTGAAGGACCGCGCCTGCGACGACCAGGGCTATAACGGGCGCCCGCGGCTGAGCCAGGGGGCGTGCGCGATCACCGGTTATCTGGCGCGGATGCAGGCCGGGGTGCGCACCGGCGCGATCGGCAAGGCGGGGACTGCGGTGGGACTGGCCGCACGGCTGGGAGCGAGCGATGCACGGCTGACGGGCTTTTCGCTCTCGAACCCGCGCGAGGCGCAGGCGCGCGCCACCGCCGCCGCGATCGCGGATGCGAAGACGCGGGCGGAGGCGGTCGCCACGGGTGCGGGGACGCCGCTGGGCGCGATCGTGACCGTCACCGACCAGGAGGGGTACGAACCGATCGTCATGGGCGCGGCGATGCGGGCGGCGCCGCCCCCACCGCCGCCCCCACCCCCTGAGGCTATGGCGCCGGTGGCGATCGACGTGACTCCGGCGCCGATAGAGACGCGCCAGCAGGTGTCCGTGACCTATTCGATCGGAGGGTAAGACCGGCGGGGACCGACCTGCGCCTCCGCCACCCCCGGAGGCGTCCGACACCGACTCCGTCGCACCCGCAGCGGCGCTGATCGCGTCACGTGTGTGGGCGGGCGATCGTAGGATACTTGTCGGGGTCGCGTCGACGCCATAGCGTTGCGCCATGACGAAGTTCACCCCGTTCGCCGCGCTGGCGATATTCTGGTTCATCGGTATCGTCGTGGGCAAGCCGGGACTGTGGTTTCCGCTGGGGTTGCTGGCGATGATCGCGGTGGCGCTGATCCAGAAGCAGCGCGACACGCCGCCGCCGTGAGAAGGGAGCGACCTTTCCGCTTCTAAAACGATCGACTTTAACCGCTTCCCTTCGCGGCACCTGCGCGGCATTCTGCCGGCGCGCGGCGACAGACCGCATGAGGAGAGGCAGGATGGGCAAGCGGATCGCGGTGATCGGTGCGGGGATGGGCGGGCTGTGCGCCGCAATCAAGGCGCGCGAGGCCGGACACGAGGTGACGATCTACGAACATGCCGATTCGGTGGGGGGCACGTGGCGCGCCAACCGCTATCCCGGCGTGGCGTGCGACGTGCCGGCGATCCTGTACCAGTTCAGCTTCGCCCCCAACCCGCACTGGAGCCACCATTATGCGCGCGGGCCGGAAATCCACGCCTATACGCAATCGCTGGTCGAACAGTTCGGGCTGGGCGAGGTGTTGCACCTGAACGAAGGCGTGGTGCGCGCCGCCTGGGACGAGGGCGCGCGGCACTGGACGGTGGAGACGGAAAAGGGCGCGCGCGCGACGTTCGACGCGATCGTCCCCGCGCTGGGGCAATTGTCGCGGCCGCAATGGCCGGCGATCGCGGGACGAGAGACGTTCGCTGGCACGATGTTCCACGCCGCCGACTGGCCCGAGGGCATCGACCTGACCGGCAAGCGCGTCGGCGTGATCGGATCGGCGGCCAGCGCGGTGCAGCTGATCCCGGAGGTGGCGAAGGTCGCCGGGCATCTGACGGTGTTCCAGCGCACCCCCAACTGGATCGTGCCGCGCATGGACGTGGCGATCACGCCAGAGGCCAAGGCGCTGATGGCGACGCGCATGGACGTGGCGATGAAGCTGGGCGCGGCGCAGCGCGCGATGATCTTCGACCAGGCCGATTTCCTGACGTGGCAGGCGTTCCAGTGGACACCGGAGGGGCGCGCGGCGTTCACGCGTACCGCGCTCGATCATCTGGCGGCGCAGGTGCCCGACCCGGACCTGCGCGCGAAGCTGACCCCCGATTATCCGGTCGGGTGCAAGCGCATCCTGATCTGCGACGATTTCTACCCCGCGCTGTGCCGCGACAATGTGACGCTGGTGACCGGCGGGGTCGACATGATCGAGCCGGGCGGGGTGCGCACCCCCGACGGGCTGATCGAGCTGGACGTGATGATCTTCGCCACCGGATTCGAGACGACCGAGTGGAACTGGTCGATGGAGGTCGCCGGCAACGGCGGGCGCACGCTGCGCCAGGCATGGGCGGACGGGCCGGAAGCCTATCTGGGGATCATGGTGGCGGGCTTTCCGAACATGTTCGTCCTTTATGGCCCCAACACCAACCTGGGGCACAATTCGATCAGCTTCATGATCGAACAGCAGGTGGCGTACATGCTGCGCACGCTCGACGCGCTGGAAGCCGAGGGCGCCAGCGCCGCCGACGTGACCGCCGAGGC
This sequence comes from Sphingomonas sp. CCH9-F2, assembly GCF_001556735.1. Taxonomy (NCBI): domain Bacteria; kingdom Pseudomonadati; phylum Pseudomonadota; class Alphaproteobacteria; order Sphingomonadales; family Sphingomonadaceae; genus Sphingomonas; species Sphingomonas sp. CCH9-F2. The sequence continues at coordinate 4,451 of NZ_LSJO01000155.1, forward strand.
GCAGGCGCGGTTCCAGCAGCGGATCGAACAGCTGCTGGCCGGCACCGTCTGGGCCGATCCGCAGTGCAACAGCTGGTACAAGGCGGCGAACGGGCGCATCTACCAGAACTGGGCGGGCAATTGCACCGAATATGCCGCCGCGACCGCCTCGGTGGACCGCGCGGCGGTGGCGTTGACCTGACCCGCGCGCGGGGCGCATCATGCGCGCGATGCGCCACGGTCCCCTGAAGCTGAAGGCCCAGATCCTGTGCGGGGAGGCGATCGCGCTGGGGCCGGGCAAGGCCGACCTGCTGGAGGCGATCGCCGAGCATGGCTCGATCTCCGCCGCGGGGCGCGCGCTGGGGATCAGCTATCGCCGCTGCTGGCTGTTGGTGGACGAGATGAACCGTTGCTGGCGCGAACGGCTGGTGGTGACGGGGCGCGGCGGGGGCGGGGGCGCGGCGGTGACCGACGCCGGGCGGCGCGTGCTGGCCGCCTATCGCGCGCTGGAGGCGGCGATAGACGCGGCGGTGGCCGCGACCGCGGCGTTCGCGACGCTGGACGCGGCGCTGCGCGATGAACCGTTGCCGCCGCCTGCGCCCTAGTATCGCGCGCGCGGGTGTGACACGGGCGCGCGGGTGGAGAC
>NZ_LSJO01000156.1:0-10027 GCF_001556735.1 Sphingomonas sp. CCH9-F2
CCCGAAGCCTGACGCGCCGAGGCGAAGGCCCTCGCGACGCCGGCGCGTCAGGCTTCGGGCGGCATCATCTCCTCGACCGATTTGCCCTCCACCATCCCGGGCTTCAGCAGCGGCCCGCAGCCCGGCGAAGCCTATGCCGACGATCCCGATGCGCTGATCGCCGCGGGCGGGTCGGCTGCAGGCGCGAACGAGGCGTGGCAGCTCGTCACCGATCCGGGCCGCAAAGTCGTGACTGTGCCTGCCGGCGATCTCACGCGCGCGCAGGACGTCGAGAAGGACCCGAACAGCTATCTCGCCGGTCAGTCGGTGGGCGGCACGGAAAGCAGCTGCAAGCCGCTGCCACCCAATGGCACCACCGATTATTACGAGGCGACCTGCAACAAAGGCGCGAAGCTCGAGGAAACCCCGGCGACCTGCACGGGCAGGATGGACCCGGTAATCGTCGATACATTGCGGTACTTCTACTACGGCGTGCGCGACCAGAACGAGGGCAACGGGTTCGCCCGCAACAGCGTGATGCAGGCCAAGGTCAGTGCCGGCATTTGCCGGGTCGAGGCGGGGACGCCGCATATCTGCGATGCGCAGATCGAATTGGGGGCGGGCGGCGGCAACGTCGAAGACTATCGTCGCTGGTGCAAGAGCCTGTCCTCAATGCGCACCACCGCGCAGCTTTATTCGTGCTCGGCCGAAATCCCCCAGGCGGAGATCCCGGCGCACCAGAATTACGCGACCGGCACAGTGTATCTCAGGAAGGAAGGTACGCGCGAGATCACGCTAAAGCGCAACGAGGGAAGCTGTCCGGCGCTGGTGGCCGACACCGCCTGCACCGCGACGGGACCGGAGGTCTGCACCGAGGGGCCTGAGACGCGGATCATTGACGGTGTGTCGGTCACGGCATCGTGCTGGGCGTGGTCGCGCCCGTTCACCTGCCAGCGCATCACCCAGGCGTCCGATTGCAGCGATCTGGAGAACGGCGGAAAATGCACGTTCCTGCGTGACGAGTGCCTCGACGATCCGCAGGTTGGTGCGTGCCAGGTAACCACGAAGGTCTACAAATGTCCGGTTCCGTCGCCTCCGACGAACGATCCAAAGCAATATATCTGTGGTGACGACGTCTACTGCATCGACGGTGAGTGTGAGCCGGTCGAGCGCGAGGCATCGACCGAGTTCAAGGACGCCGTGGTCGGGCTGCACGCGCTGGGCCAGGCCAATGCCGAATTCGACCCTGATACGCTGACGCTGTTTTCGGGCAAGCGGCAGACCTGCCACAAGCCGGTGTTCGGGCTGGTCAACTGCTGCGCTGGCAAGGCGTCGGGCCTCATCACCACGGCTGCCGGCGCGGCCGCGATCGCGGGCGGGCCGGTGGCGATCGCCGCGCTCGCGACGCCATTCCTCACCATGTTTATGTGCTCGAACGACGAGAAGCTTCTCGACGTGCAGGACCGCATGGGGATGTGCCACAAGCTGGGCGACTATTGCTCGGACAAGGTGCTGGGCATCTGCACATCGAAATCGACGGCCTATTGCTGCTTCGAAAGCAAGCTGTCGCGCATCCTGCAGGAACAGGGACGCCCGCAGATCAACAAGCCGTGGGGCAGCGCCAAGAAGGAAACCTGCAAGGGGTTCACGCTCGACGAATTCTCGCGGCTCGACCTGTCGGTGATGGATTTCACCGAGGTCTATGCCGAGTTCGTCGACGCCGCGAAGCTGCCCGACGAGATCGAAACCTCGCGCCAGATCCAGGAGCGGATCAAGGCCTATTACGACGCGAAGAAGAGCAAATGACCGGCGTGACGCAACTGTCGGACCATCGTCCCTTTCCCGACCTGTCGGTCGCGGAATTTGCGGTCCTGATCGCGCTCCTGCGCGCCGGACCGCACCCGGCCGGGTTCCTTATCCCGACGCTCGACAGCTGGTTCGATACGAAGCTGTGCGTGGCCGATCTCGAACCGACGATCGCGCGGCTGATCCGCGCCAACCTCATCCTGCGCCGGGGCGAGACGCTCTACCCGCGCCGGCACGCCCGCAACCTCATCATCGGGGTGTACGGCAACCTGTTCCGCATCCTCGCAGACGACATGGCGCAGCTCGTGTCGCTTCAGGAGCCGTCGCTCCTCGGGACGCTCAAATCCTACCTCACCCGCCGCGAACAGGAAGATCGCGAAAAGCAGAAACAGAAGGACGACTGACATGCGCAAGGCCCTGACCCTCGCTCTCATCCTCTCGGTCGCGTCGCCCGTGCTGACGCCGGCGACGGCGCAGGACCTGACGCCGCTGCCGGATTCGGTGTCCTCCACGCGCGATGCCGGTGACGACGGCCGCGATGGCGGCCAGGACAGCTATGGCAGCGCGGACGATCTGGGATCGGCCGACCGCGTCGCGGCGCAGACCGGGGACGACTTCTACTGCCGCGAGCGGCGGCTCGGCACCTGGTTCTATTGCGACAAGCCGAAGGCCAGGCCCGCCGAGCAGCGATCGGCGCAGCCCGCGCGGTCCTCGGCCGAGCAGCTTGCGGCGATCTCGAAGCAGCTGGAGGAGCTGAAGGCGCGGGCGATCCTCGAGCCGACGCCCGAGAACATCAGCCATTATATCGCTTTCCAGCGCGAGCAGCTTGATCGTGCCTCCTCTTTCGCGGACATGTGGCAGCGTACGATCTGGCAGAACCCGGACCTCGACTACACGCTCCAGCGCCCGGTCAACCAGCTGGGCAAGCGGACCTGGCTCGATAGCCGTAATGCGGATCGAGAGCGCGTGCTGTCGCGGATCTCGCAGCGGTACGGCGTGTTCTATTTCTACTCGTCGGCCTGTGCTGCGTGCGAAACCTTCGGGCCGATCATGCGCAGTGTGTCGGATCGCTTCGGCCTGACCGTCATGGCAATCTCGCTCGATGGCGGGCCGACCCGCGCCTTCCCGAACTATACGGTCGACACCGGCCAGTACAAGGCGATGGGCATGCGCGGCCAGCAGGTGCCCGCGCTTGTGCTGTTCGACACTGTCACCAAGCAGCCCATGCCGATCGGCTACGGCGTGATGGCGGCCGACGAAGTGATGAACCGCATCTTCACACTGACCAGCGTCAAGCCCGGGAGTGACTTCTGATGGTCCGCTCGATCGTCCGCTTCTGCGCCGCGGTTCTCGCGCAGGCCAGCATGATCCTCGCGATTGGAGGTCTCGTCGCTACGCCGGCGATGGCCGACGTCCAGGGCGAGATGAACAGCTATTTCAACAAGTCGGGCGCGGCCGCGAACGTGACCGGCCCGACCGCTTTCCAGGGTCAGTCGGCGGGCTATTATTCGGGTGGTTCGCTGTGGAGCCGCTTTCCGCAGAAGTCGATCAACCCGGTCAGCGTCGCGCTTCCCAGCGCGCGTGGCGGCTGTGGCGGCATCGACCTGTTCGCGGGGTCGTTCTCGTTCATCAACGCCGATGAGATCGTGGCGATGCTGAAGGCGACCGCCAACAACGCGATCGGCTTCGCGTTCCAGCTCGCGATCGACAGCATCTCCGCGCAGATCGGCGGGGTGATGAAGGACATGAGCCAGCGCGTGCAGCAGCTGAACGCGTTCAACATGTCCTCTTGCGAGGCGGCGCAGCAGGCGATCGGCTCGCTGTGGCCGGCGATGGACGGGGCGTCCTCGACGATCTGTCAGCAGGTCGGCGGGGCGAAGGGCTTCTTCTCCGACGCGGCCGCGGCGCGTCACGGCTGCACCAACAAGGGCGAGCGGGAGTCGACGATCGCCAAGGCCGGTGACGATGCCGAGCTGGTCCAGTCGAAGAACTACACCTGGTATGCGCTGAACGCCAAGAGCGCGACCAAGCCGTCCCGCGAATATGCCGAGTTCCTCATGACGATGGTCGGTACGATCATCTACGATGCGACCAAGGCCAAGGACAGCATGGGCGCGTTCCAGTTCATCGCGCCGGCCAGCTGGGACACCTATCAGGCGCTGCTCGACGGCACCGCCTCGGCGCCGACTGACGTGTGGCAGTGCGACACCACTGACGACAAGGGGTGTCTGAAGCCCACGCCTACCAAGCTGAGCATCTCGACCAACGAGGCGCTGCGTACGCGCGTCCTCAAGGCGATGGACAGCATGTCGGGCAAGATCCGGTCAAATGCCGCGCTGTCGGGCGATGAGATCGCGCTGTTGGGCATGACCTCGATCCCGCTCTACAAGATCCTTGTCGTCAACGAGGCGGCGCACATGGGCCTGTCGGGCGGCGATCGCGCGACGCTCGCCGAGATGGTCGCGATCGACATGCTGATGTCGATGCTCGACCGGATGCTGGACACGATCTCGCAGGCGCAGGCGGGCGCGAAGTTCGTCTCGACCGACGAATTCAAGGCGTGGCGCGCCCAGGTCGACAGCGTGAAGACCGAGCTGTCGCGGCGCAGCGAGAAGATGGCCGGGCAGATCTCCAATACCTACCGGGTGATCCAATACACCCAGTTCATGGAATCCACCCTCAAGAACACCATGAGCCCGCAGCTGTCGGCATCGCTCCGGTTCGGACGCGGGCTCAGCGCTCAGGGCTTGCGGTAACGCGGCGGCAAGGGAGCGACGGCGATGCTCGAAGTCTTCACGATCGGCGGGGGCGAATATATCGTCAACGTCTTCAACGCGGTCGCGGCATGGACCGGGGGCGGGGGCTATCGCTCGATGCTCCAGGTTGTGATGGTGATGGGCTTCATCTACTCGCTGTTCGTCGTCGCCTTCTCGCTCGACTGGCGGGCGTGGTTCAACTGGTTCCTGCAGTCGACGCTCATCTACATGATGCTGATGGTCCCGACCGTCACGGTGAAGGTGACCGACCGGATCAACCCCGCGCTCGCGCCGGCGGTGGTGGACAATGTGCCGCTGGGTCTGGGAGTGATGGCCTCCTTCACCAGCCAGGTCGGCGACTGGATGACGCGCTCGGCCGAGACCGTGTTCGTGATGCCGAACGCGCTCGCGCTGACCAACAACGGCATGATCTACGGCGCGCGGTTGATGGACAAGGCGCGCACGTTCCAGATTACCGACAGCGTGTTCCGCGCGAACCTCGACGAGCACCTGAAGCAGTGCACTTTCTATGATGTGCTGCTCGGCTTCAAGGCGATGGACGATCTCACCAAGACGAACAATCTGTGGCAATCGATCGGACCTGGGTCGCCGGCGCGCAGCCAGCGGTGGATTACCTCGACCGGTCCGGGCACCACCGAAAACTCGATCATCCCGTGCAACGAAGCCTATTCGCGGATGGATGGTCAGTGGCAGGCTGCCTACGACAAGGATCTGCTGCCGTTCGCGAAGAGTGCATATCCCGGGATCGCCGATACGGTCGCGGCCCAGCGCATCCGCGATGACCTGCCGATCGTGGCGGCGCAGATGCACGGGTCGCCGACCGACGCCTATTCCTACCTGAAGCAGATCTCGATGATCGACGCGTTCCTGGCCGCGCGCGAGAGTTTCTCGGATGCCGGTTGGGATGCCTATGCGTCGCAGCGCGCGGACGCACAGGCCAAGAACACCTACACCTCGATCGCGACGCAGGCGATGACCTGGGTGCCGCTCCTCGGCATCGTCCTGACGGTCGTGTTCTACGCGATGTTCCCGGTGCTGTTTCCGCTGTTCCTGTTCCCCAGGACGGGCCTGCAGACGCTCAAGGGCTATGCGACCGGGTTCTTCTACCTCGCGTCGTGGGGGCCGCTCTACGTGATCCTGCACATGTTCGTGATGAGCAGGGCGGCGAGCCTCTATCATGCAGCATCGCCGACCGGGCCGACGCTGCTGGTCTCCGACGGAATGGCGAGCGTCAATGAATCGATCTCGACGCTCGCCGGCTTCCTGATGATGAGCGTGCCGTTCATCGCGGGCGGCATGGCGCGCGGGGCGATGGCGATCGCGGGGCATGCGACCTCGATGCTGCAACCGGCGCACAGCGCGGCCGAGCAGGCGGCGACCGAGCGCACCACCGGCAACTATTCGTATGGCAACACCTCGTTCCAGAACCTCACGTCGGGCATGACCCAGGCGAACAAGTTCGACGATCAGCCCAAGTTCAATTCGGGCTATTCGGTCGGCACGTTCACCAACGCCGACGGTGGCGTGACCTACGGTTTCGCGGACGGGACCAATGCGTTCGACACGCGCCAGGGCATCTCGAACCTCGCGTTCACGCCGACGCGCACCGCAGGGTTCGACAGCAGCATGAGCCGCGCGCTCTCGGACGGGCAGACGCACACTCAGTCGCTTCGTAGCGCCGCCTCGCAGTCGTGGAACGCGACGGCGACGACGGCGACGGATCTGCTGTCGGCCGCTGAGCATCGTCGGGGAAGTTCGACCGAGACGGGGTCTGGGTTCAATAACAGTGTCGCTCGAATGACTGATCTATCGAGGAGTCTTTCGCACGGCCTTACGAGCCGCTTTGGTTTTAGTGAGGCCGATAGCCAGCAAGTGGCGCGGATATCGCAAACCACAGGCGACGGTCATGCAGGAATCGATTATCTGATCAAAAAGTGGGGACTGTCTGGCAAGGCTGGTCTGGGACTGAAGCTTTCGTCCATGTCAGCTGAAAATACTGGCAGAACAGTTTCTAGCGACCAAGCGTTGGGCGAATTGCAAGAGTATCTTACCAAAGAAACGAATACGACGCAGGCTCGTTCAGCTCGCGATGAATTCATGCGCGAAACCAGCACGAGCGGAGATAGCGAGGTTCGGTCGCTGTCGCAGAAGCTGGGCGTAAGCGTCGGGGAATCGCGGTCGGCGTCGTTGGAAGCAACTCGAGCCGAAGAGACGTTCCAGCGCGTCAGCAATGATGTCAGGGAGGCCTCGGCGCGGGGTTGGTCGCTCAACCGGAACGAGAGCCAGGAGTTTGTAGTGTACGCTCAGGAGCGGTTGCTAGGCGACGATACGCTGTCGCAGTTCGGGTGGACGCCGGGGATGGTGATGCCCCGCACCCCGCAACAGGAACAGGTGCGCGATATCCTGCTTGGTGAGTTCATGGAGCGCCGCGTTGCATCGGTCCGCGACGAATTGGGTGTAAGCGTGCCTGAGCGCCTGTCCGGGCAGCTGCATGGCCCTGCATCGGCGACACCGGGTGCAGTACAACAATGGGGTAATGAGCGCGCCGCCGGCGTCAGGGCGCAAGGGCCGGATGTATCGATCCGCGAGAGTTCGCGCGATCTCGATCTGGCCGGCAATGTCGCTGACGCGATTCCGAACGCATCAGCGCGCATCACGCGCGGCGCGTTCGAGGTCGGCAACGGCGTCGACGACGCGAGAGGGACGGCGGGTCAGCTCGGTGACCATGTCCGGGAGCGCAACGACGCGTGGATCACGACGACACTTCCCGGTGTCGAGGGCGCGCGCAACTGGGTCCGTGACAACCTCGGTATAGGCGCTGGCACCAGCCATGTATACGAAGTCCCCCGCGGTGAGCGGGCAATGTTGCCGATCTCTGGGCGGCTGAGTTCAGGAATGGGTGGTCGGATTGACCCGGTCACCGGCGAGCCGGGACGGCATCACCGTGGCGTGGATATTGCAGCACCAGCAGGGACAGAAATCCGTGCGCCAGCCTCGGGTCAGGTCATACGAAACGACTTCCAGGCCAACGGCGCCGGCAATTATGTAGTCCTGCAGCATGGCGACGGCTCACAGAGCAAATACTTCCACATGCAGGATCGGTCGGCTTTTCAGGTTGGAAGTACCGTCCAGGCTGGGGCGGTGATCGGGCGTGTTGGCAGCACCGGAAAATCGACCGGGTCGCATCTTCACTACGAACTGTGGAAAGATGGCGCTCCGGTCGACCCGCGTAGATTTCAGCTTAGGAACTGAAAGGTGAGAGAAAAAATCCGCAGATAATAAGCGCCGCGATCAAGAACAAAGGCCACGCAGGACCGTCAGCATTGGGGAAAGATATATCGTCGCTGTCAGTGCTGGTAGAACCCTCGGTGATTAGCTCCCGCCCACGGTGCGTCATTGGATCGAGTAAATTATCAGGGTTGAAGTATAGCGAATGGTTGGCAGTGCTGCCCCAGTCCATCTGGCCAGTTTCGTGGTTCAACATGGCCGCTCCTTCCTCAATCCGTGGCTGACCGTGATGGTCAGAATTAGGCTTGCAAAGTCTAGCATATCGGATTGAGTTTGGCGAGGATTTTCACCCGTACTGACGGAGTGGGCACGGTGGAGCAGGACGGCGAAAACCCGCGCACGATCGAACGCTACGAGGCGCTGCTGCGCGAGCATCTGCTGTTCTACGATGCGCTGCGTTTGCGCGAGCGTCGGCCGAGGAGCGCGGCGCAGCGCCAGTTCCAGGACGTGGCGTGGGGGAAGGCCGCGCCGGTCACCGATCACGAGCTCGCCTATGTCTGGCACTTGAAGGCGCGTAGGATCGCGCCGTTCAACATTCCGGTGCCGGCACCGCATATCGACGACGTGATGGCCGGATTCGACGTCGGCGCGCGGCCGGTGAGTGGCGACGTTGGCACGAAATGGGATAATGCCTGGCGCGAGTATCGCGGTGGCCGGGAGTTCTTCTAGCCTGGGCACGATGAAGGAGCCGGACCGATCTGCAACCGATATCGGCTGAGCGCCAAACAGGCCGCGGTGATGCGGGCGGTCGGTTTCGAGCCGCCTTATCCCGAGGACGAGACCTACCCGGTGCCGCGCGAGATCTTCCCGACGGGCAAGAAGACAGCGCGCTACGGACTGGTCGTCAGGCGGGCAGGGGAGGGTAACCGCCCGCTTGAGCCGATCGCGATGGAATGGGGCTTCCCGACCAAGGTAGCGAGCAAGCGCGACCCGGCGGTCAAGCTGGACAAGTTCGTCACCAATGCGCGGTATCTCTCATCGTCGATGTGGAAGCCGTCGATCGCCAATCCCGATCGGCGCTGCCTGGTCCCGTTCACGCACTTCGCCGAGCCGCATCCCGAGGGCGGGAAGGGCGACGATGGCAAACCCCGCCAGATGTGGTTTTCGCTGCCCGACCAGCCCATCGCCTTCTTCGCCGGTCTGTGGCGGCCGACCGAGCGCGGCGATGCCTATGCCTTCTGCACCACCTCTCCCAACGCCACCGTCGATCCCTGGCATCCCAAGGCAATGCCGGCGATCCTTCACCCTCGCGATTTCACGGCATGGCTCGACGGCAGCTATGAAGACGCCCTGAAGCTCGTCCGCCCCTATGAGGGCGAGATGAGCGCGCAGGAGGCAACTCCCGATGGCGGCGCGACGTGAACCGGGCTAAGGCCGGTCCAATCATTCACCACCGGGACGTGTTCATGACGACGACATCCGATCTGGCCGAACAGCTCTCCAATACCCATGGCCTCGCAAAGGCGGACGCCAGGAAGGTCATCGATGCGATCCTTGCGAACATCACCGCGGCTGTCGCGACCGGCGAGGAAGTCAGCCTCAACGGGTTCGGCAAGTTCAAGCTGAAGGACACCCCAGAGCGCCAGGGGCGCAACCCGTCGACGGGCGAGGCGATCACGATCGCGGCGTCACGCAAGCTGACGTTCGCGCCGGCGAAGGCGGTCCGCGATCGGATGAACGGCAAGTGATAAACGGGCCAGGGTTTTAGAACGCTGGCCTAAACTGAGGGGACTTCATGGCCGATACCGCAGCCGACTACCGCGCGAGGGCAGCGGCCGATCTTGCCGAGGCGCAGCAGCTCGTTCTCCCCCATGCTCGGGACCGTATGCTGCATTCGGCCGATCGCTGGTCGAAGATGGCTGATGCGGCCGATCGCCGTGTCCGGTAAGGAAAGCACGACGGTCGCGCTCGACGTGGCTAACTGGTCAGCGGTCCAGGCAATGGTCGAGCGTCTCGACGACAGGGCTGTGATAGCGATCTACGAGCTGGCCGAAGGCGCTGGTCCGGTCGCGGACCTCGCGGCCGCACAGATGGAAAAACGCAACCTCGACTATTGAGCCAAGTTAAGAGTTCGGCCGCTGGTTAAGCCGCTGTTGCCGACCCGGCACAAGCCACGTTCCTGTTGTTCCTGCCAGTTAGAAAAGACACAATCCGCGCCAGATAGAGATGGCACACGT
>NZ_LSJO01000157.1:0-2343 GCF_001556735.1 Sphingomonas sp. CCH9-F2
AGCATTCATCTCGTGACAGCCCGGAGTACCGCTCCCGCGATTACCCCATGTTTTCTGGAATATCGCGAACTGGTGGAGCCGGTCGAAGGATAGCGCTCGCATCGGCGATATCTCATGGTCGCTGCCCGGGTTCATCCTCACCATTACTCCATCGACACCGCCCTCGACGCGGCTGCAAGTGTCGATGCCACCATGGTGGGTACGCCTCATACCGCAAACGGGTTAGAACGCCCAATGCGGGTAATCCGAACTGGAGGCATATGCCGCGGGCGTCTCGCGCGACGTCGGCGCGTGGCTTGCCACGTCGCGCAACCGTCTTCCCGCCCGGGAGTGGTACGCCGCGCAGACGGGCGGCGACATCACCTGCCGCCGTCCGTCCGCTGCGCCCTTACAATTCGCCTTCGAGCCAGGCTTTGATCCGTCCCTTCGGCTCCGCCCCCACCTTGGTCGCGGCGGGCGCGCCGCCCTTGAACAGGATCATGGTCGGAATGCCGCGCACGCCATAGCGGCCCGGCGCATCCGGATTTTCGTCGATGTTCAGCTTGGCGATCGTCACCTGCTCGCCCAGCTCGTCGCTGATCTCCTCCAGCGACGGACCGATCATCTTGCACGGGCCGCACCATTCCGCCCAGAAATCGACCAGCACGGGTTTGTCGGCGCTGATGACGTCGTCGTGAAAGCTGGCGTCGGTGATCGTCTTGGTGGCCATGTCTGTCTCCTTGATGGATCGCAAGCTAGGGTGCGCGTGCCGCTCGCTCAACCACCGTCGGGCAAGCTTTGCTCCGGCCCCGCAAAGCGCGCCTTCGCCGCCGCCAACGCATCGGGCGACAGCGTCACCAGTCGCGGCCCGGCGGTGTAGAGCAACGCCGCCTCGATCACATGCCCCGGAAAGATTACTTCCAGCGCCGCATGATAAGCGGCCATCTGCCGCACGTGGAACTCCGGCACGTCCGCGGCGTCGGCGGGGACGCGCCGCCCGGTCTTGTAGTCGATGACGCGGACCACACCGTCCGCCACCAGCAATCGGTCGATCGTCCCCGCGATCACCCGGCCGGACGGCAGGGTCGCGCTGATCGGCGCCTCCACCAGCACGTCGGGCGCGAACAGGTCGGCGAAGGCGGCATCCTCCATCACCGCCAGCACCGGCGCGATGATCGCCGCGCGATCCTCGACCCCGCGTGCCGCCAGCCACGCCTCCGCCGCAGCCGCGCGCTGCCCGGCGGATAGGGCGGGCAGACGCTCGAACAGTGCGTGCATCCATTGCCCGCGTTCGGCGGCCGCGCGCATTGCCGGTGTCGGCGGCGGGTCAGCCACCTCGTCATCGCCCACCGCGGACGGCGACAGCGGGCGTGGCGGCAATTGCGCGCGCGGGGCGACGCGACGCGACCATAATGGCAGGTCGGCACCCGCGGGCATCGCCTCCTCCCGCGCGGCCCGTACCGGCACCGGCGCCGCCGGTGCCGTTCCGCGGAACACCCGCGGCGCCGCGTCCGCGCCCTCCTCCGCCGGGGCGACGCCCAGCGTGTCCAGCGTCCGTGCCGCGGCGGCGTACCAGCTCGCCTCCGGCGGAATGCCGTTCCACTTCGCGCTCAGCGATCCGGCGATCGCCAGTTTTTCCTCGGCGCGCGTCGCCGCGACATAGAACAGCCGCCAATGCTCCTCGCGCTCGCGCCGTTCGACGTCGGACAGCGCCGCGTCGATCGCGCCCGCGCGCTCGGCCTTGCGCGGGCGAAACGCCGGCAGCGCGCGGTCCATGCCGTCGGGCGTCCACGACAGCGTCGATCGCGGCGCGGAATCCGGGTCTGACGTCGCATCCGCCAGGATCACGACCGGGGCCTGCAATCCCTTCGATCCGTGCGCGGTCATCACGCGTACCGCGTCCAGCGGCGCGGCGGCATCGCGGACGATCTCCACCTCGTCACGCTCGAACCAGTCGAGGAACCGCTGGAGCGACGGCGTCGCATTGGTTTCGAAATCCAGCGCGGCGTTCAGCAATTCCTCGATCGGGTCGCGCGCTTCCTCGCCCAGCCGCGCCAGCAGCCGCCGCCGCCCGTCAATCGGCCCGGACAGGATCATCTCCAGGAACCGGTACGGCGTGTCGAAATCCGCGCGCGCCAGCAGCGTCTCGATCGGCGCCAGCAGGTCGGGGGCGCAGGTACGGCGCAGGTGCGGCCACAGCGCGCCTTTGCGCGGCGCGGCGCGCGCCAGCAATTCCTCCTGCGTCCAGCCGATCAACGGCGAAACCAGCAGGCTGGCCAGCGACAGGTCGTCCTCCGGCTGCAACACGAACCGCACCGCCGCCAGCAGGTCCTGCACCGCCAGCGGCGCCGACAGCCGCAGCCG
>NZ_LSJO01000158.1:0-3827 GCF_001556735.1 Sphingomonas sp. CCH9-F2
GACCGGCACCAGCTGTCGTCGGCGCACGCGACCTTCGTCGAGCCGGCGCAGTTGCCGGCGTTCGAGGCGGCCGGCTGGCTGATCCGCGAGGGGACGCAATTCCACTGGACCAATCACGGCTATGCCACGTTCGACGATTTCCTCGCCGCGCTGGCCAGCCGCAAGCGCAAGGCGATCCGCAAGGAACGCGCCGCCGCGGTGGAGGGGCTGACGATCCGGCACCTGACCGGCACCGATATCGGCGAGCGCGAATGGGATGCGTTCTGGACCTTCTACCAGGATACCGGCAGCCGCAAATGGGGACGCCCGTACCTGACGCGCGCGTTCTTCCCGATGCTGGGCGCGGCGCTGGGCGAGCGGGTGCTGCTGATCCTGGCGGAGCGCGACGGGGTGCCGATCGCCGGCGCGCTCAACCTGATCGGCGCGGACACGCTCTACGGCCGCTATTGGGGCTGTACCGAGGACGTGCCGTTCCTGCATTTCGAATTATGCTATTACCAGGCGATCGACGCCGCGATCGCGCGCGGGCTGGCCAGCGTCGAGGCGGGCGCGCAGGGCGAGCACAAGCTGGCGCGCGGCTATGCCCCCGTGCCCACCTGGTCGGCGCATTACATCCCCGACCCGAATTTCCGCCGCGCGGTGGCCGATTTCGTCGCGCGCGAACGCGCCGCGGTGGAAAACGAACAGACGTTCCTGGAAGAGCTGACCCCGTTCCGGAAGGGGTAGCGCGCGTCAGTCGTGTCCGGTCAGCCGGTTCTGTTCGGCGCGCACCTGTTCCAGCCGCTCGCGCCGTTCCAGCCGCTCGCGCCGTTCCAGACGTTCGCGGCGGCGCTTCATCGCCTCGATCAGCCATTTGGGCACGCCCAGTTCCTCGTCGGTGGCGGTGGGCGCGGGTATGTCGTGATCGACGCGGAACAGCACCGAATCGCTGCCCTGCGCGCGCCAGATCGGCACGAGCCCGACGGTGTAGCGCGGGTTGTAGGCCGGCGGACGGATCAGCCAGACATAGTCGAAGGCGTCACGCGGGAAGCGCGCCAGCGCATAATTGACCGGACGCCACCATTCGCGCGCGCATTTCACCTCGGTCACGATCTGCGTCGGGTCGTGCGCGAAGCCGCCCGCGGCGCGATAGCGGACGGTCAGCAGCTGTGCGCCCGCCATCGACCATTGATCGTCGGTATAGGCCATGCGCCGTTCCAGCGCGATCGCGGGCAGGTGCTCCAGCCGCGACATGCGCCAGGCATTGTGGCAGTTATGCCCGACGAAACCGATCACCTTCGCCCCCACGGGCAGGTGCGGCAGCGCGGCGAGTTCGGTGTCGTAATCGCGATCGAACTGCCAGTAGCTGATCGTCGTGCCACCCAGCCGGACCAGGAAGAACGCCAGCCCCAGCCCCGCCAGGATCGCGCCGTGGCGGATCGTCGTGCCGGGTTTCGGCCGGATAGCGATGATCGCGACCGCGATCATGTACGGCGCCATGCGCATGTCGGCATAGGCCGATCCGAACACGATCCGCGGCAACACGACATAGACCGCCAGCATGAACAGCGCCGACAGCCCCAGGTGCCGTGAATAGCCGATCCGCGGATCGCGCAGCGCCTTGAACAGGACGAGGTAGATGACCGCCATGCTGGCGACGTCGAACCACAGCCAGCGATCGCGCAGCGCCATCAGCACCCAGGCGATCTTGGTGCGCCAGTAGAAGAAGTCGGCGGTCTGCCCGGTGACGTCGTCGCCCGATCGCCATGCGATCATCAGCAGCATCGGCAGCGCGAGCGGGACGCAGCCCAGCCCGGCGCGCACCCATGCCGCCAGCCAGTGACCCGCGCCGCGATCGACGCGCCGGTCGTGCTGGCGGATCAGCTCGCTGGAAAAGGCCAGCACGCCCAGCACGCCCCAGCCGAACGTGTGGCACACCCACAGCAGGCACGACAACGGCACGAACAGCGCGGCGCGCAGGCCGATCCGCCCCTGCCGCGCCATCCGCACCCACAGCGCGAACAGGCACAGCGCCAGCCCCATCGACAGCGCGAAATTCACGAAGCCGAACTGGAACGGATAGCTGTACGCCAGCGGCAGCGCGAACAGCGCGGTCGGCGGGATGCGCCCGTGCACCTCGCGCGCGATCCACAGCAGACCCGCCACCGTCAGCAGCGGGATCGCCATCACGATCAGCTTCACCGCCGGTTCCAGCCCGATCAGCGGCGCCAGCGGCTCGATCAGCAGATCGACGCCGAGGTTACCGATCAGCGACCATTCGAAGCGGAACCAGTCATCGAACCACGGATACAGATCACGGTCGAGCTGGACGCGATAGCGCCCCATATGCCCCGGCAGGTCGACGATCGGCGGAATGTCCGGCCAGATGAGCGGGACGCACGCCGCCAGCGCGGCCGCGACCACGAACCAGCGCGTCTGCCACCAATGGAGCCGCTCCCCCTGCATCCGCAGCGCCTTAGGGGTTCGCGGGCGGTCCCTGCAAGGGGCGGATGACGCGCCACGCCAGCGCCGGCCCCTTCACCGGCACCGGGCGCAGCCATGCGATGCGCTCGCCACGCTCCAGCCGCGCCCATAATCCGTTGGGGGCGACAGTGCGGTACAGTTCCATTTCGTTCATGCCGGGACAGGCGACGAGGTACTCGGCGCGGGTCGCCAGCACGATCGCCCGCGCGTCGCCGGGCGCGGCGGTGAAGCCGTGGATGACAATGTCGATCGCCGCCGCGCCGCGGTGGTAGCCACCCGCGATCGCGCGGTGCGGGGTCGCCGCCAGCAGCGCAGGGGTGGCGTCGATCGGCGCGAACAGCGTTGCGGTCGGCAGTGCGCCGACGGTGGCGATGTCGGCGGCATTGGCGCAAGGGCGGCGATGCGACGCCAGCCCCGCCTCCGCCGCCGCCCCCTTCGTACCCGCGACCAGCGTCAGGAGCGAGGCGATCTGGCCTGGGGAGGCGAGCAGGAACGCGCCCACCGTCGCCATGATCCGCGGGCCGGCATGTTCGATCGCGCGCGCGCGGGTCAGCAGCGCCAGCAGCAGCGTGGCCGCGCCGGGCACCGCCAGCGCATTGGCGGTGCCGCCCGCGCGATTGACCATGATCGCGATCGCGAAGGCCGCGCCCTGCAACGCGATCAGCAGCGTCCAGCGCGCGCGCGCGTCGGGGTCGACCGTCAGCGCGCGGGCACGCACCGCCCCGATCAGCCCCATCACCGGCAGGCCGATGGTGACCGCGGCCCAGTCGATTTCCTGTTCCCACAGCGGCCGGCCTTCCAGGACCAGCACATACCAGTAGCGGAATACCCGCGGTGGCAACGTCGCGAACGGTCCCGACAGGCAGGCGGGCGATAGCCACGCGACCGCCCCGGCCGCCAGCGCGCCGCCCAGTGCGAGCGCCGCCAGCCGCGCGGCAAGGCCCAGACGCGCCACCGCCAGCGCCAGCAGCACCCCTGCCGCCGCGCC
The DNA here is from genome assembly GCF_001556735.1 of Sphingomonas sp. CCH9-F2. NCBI lineage: Bacteria > Pseudomonadati > Pseudomonadota > Alphaproteobacteria > Sphingomonadales > Sphingomonadaceae > Sphingomonas > Sphingomonas sp. CCH9-F2. The sequence goes on from NZ_LSJO01000158.1 coordinate 3,452, forward strand.
GCCCAGCGCCGCGATCCACCCCGGCGCCATGGCATCGCACGCGGGCGCCCACATCGCCGGGCCGCGCGTCGCCGCCTGCAACAGCGCGGCGGTGACGAACAGCGCCGCCGCCAGCGCTGGGGCGCGCGCGTCGACGGGGCGCCACGCCCAGACCAGCACCCCGATCCCCGCGACCGCCGCCGCGATCGGCAATCCCTCCAGCGAGATCGTCAGCAACGCGCCCAGCGCCGCGCCCGCCAGCGCACCGGTGCGCCACGACGGCGCGGCCAGCAGCGCGCGTACCGCCACCAGCGTCAGCACGATCTGCCAGCCGTGATGGTCGATGCGCAGCGGGCGCATCTGCGCCAGCAGCGGCGGGGCGAAGGCGACCATCAGC
>NZ_LSJO01000159.1:0-663 GCF_001556735.1 Sphingomonas sp. CCH9-F2
GGGATAGGGGGCGTAGGCGGGGTAGTCGGCTGGCGGCGAGCCGTAATAGGTCGTCCCCGAATAGGTCGTGCCTGCATAATCGCCGCCATAGCTGCCCTGCTGATAGGCGACGACCGGTGGCGGCGGCGCACCCGGTCCACCGGCGCCCGGCGGCGGGGGATAGCCGGCACCGGGGGGCGGATAGCCCGCACCCGGTGGCGGCGCGACCGGGACGCGCCCCGCGCGGTCCGCCTTGTCGATCGCCATGCCGGCCAGCGCGCCCGCGCCCGCGCCCAGCAAGGTGCCGCCCAGCCGGTTGCCCGATCCTGCGATCACATTGCCCGCGACGCCGCCGACCACCGCACCGATGGCGGCGCCGCCCAGCCCGCCGTCGGCATCGCGCGTCGGATAGGGGAGCCGCGGGTAGCCGTCACTCGCCACATCCGCGCCATAGCCGCCATATCCCGCGTCGCCGCGCGACCAGTCGATCCCGCCGACGCTGTCGTACACCGTCCCGCGCGGGTCGATCAGCACCGCATCGTCATAGTAACGCGACCAGGTATAGCCATAGGGCGGCTGGCGCAGGCCATAGGCCTGCCAGTCGTTGATGTGCCAGCCCGGCGCGACCCAATAGCCCGGCAGCGCCCAGCCGCGCACCGGGCGGCGATACGCGCCCCAGCCCCC
>NZ_LSJO01000016.1:0-20920 GCF_001556735.1 Sphingomonas sp. CCH9-F2
CACTGTGTGCCTTTTCTATCTAGCGGAGCGGTGTCATTTCTACTTAGCGGTTACACCTGTTTTGTTCGATAATATATCTTATGTTAAATCAATGGCTTAGCAGATTTCCGGCATCGTTCTTGCAGAGACTGACGTGGCTTTTTCGCAGCTAAGGCTTGCCAGTCAGTCGCGAGTTAGCCGCGCCGTCGTTCTCGCGCGCGAGCGTGTCGCGGATCTTCGTAAAGATCCTGCAGCGCGCGCAGCCGAAACGCATTCCACCAGCGTTGCCAGCGATGCTCCTCGGCATCGTGGAGCATGTGACATCGCTGGCATAGCGCGGCGAGATTGCGCGGCGCGCTATTGCCAGGATCATGATCCAGATGCGCGCAGGCCAGCACGACATAGGTGATCCGCACGACGTCGAGCGCGAAGAGGTCGCCGACCTTCACCCGTCGCCCCTCTCCCGATCGCCAGCATCGCGCTTCGCTATCCCACCAGCGCCCATCGCCCAGATGCGCGACGTGCCGAAGATGCGGTCGCCGGCAGCGTTCGCAGCGCCCTCCTGCCCGCACGAACCGGATCTGGTCCGACAGCAGCGGCCAGTCGATCGGGTACAGCCAGCGGTTTTCGGGGCGGATCGGCATCCATGACTCTATGAGTCATGCGAAATGAGAACAAAAGGAAAATCTCGTTCCCTTCATGTTCTTATCCAGCATATCATGCGCGCATGTCCGCGTGTGTGATTCCCCTGTCCCAACCGATGCCGATCGCCGATCTGCCGCCAGCGTTTCGCCTGAGGGTGGTGAGCGCGGCCGGCGCTGGCTTCCCCTCGCCTGCCCAGGACTGGGAGGAAACCGCGATCGATCTCGTGGCGCTGCTGCGCCTCGACCGCGCCGCCAGCTTCGTGTTCCGGGTCAGCGGACAGTCCATGATCGACGCTGGAATCTATGATGACGACGTGGTGGTGGTCGATCGCGACGCCACGCCGGTTAGCGGCCGCATCGTCATCGCCGTGGTCGACGGGGGCTTCGTGATCCGCCAGTTGGTCTGGCGCGACGGCAAGCCGGTCCTCGAGGCCCGCAACGCGCGGATGCGCTACGACGCGGTGATCGCGGATGAGAGTGTCGAAGTGTGGGGCGTCGTCCGCGCCTCCGTGCGCAACCTGCAGGGCTGACCGCCATGTGGGCGATCGCTGACGTCTCCAACTTCTATTGCTCGTCGGAGAGGGTATTCGACCCGTCGCTGCGCGATAAACCGCTCATCGTGCTGAGTAACGGGGACGGCTGCGCCATCGCGCGCTCCGAGGAGGCCAAGGCGCTGCACATCAAGATGGGTGCGCCGATGTTCAAGATTCGTGATATCGTCCGCGAGCATGGCATCCAATACCGCAGCAGTTCCTACGAATTGTATGCCGACATGAATCGTCGCTTCAATCAGGTCCTCGCCGAGCACAGTTGCACGGTCGAGGTGTACTCGATCGACGAATCGTTCTTTCGCCTGCCGGTGCTCCCGAACGGCCTGGGCGACGTGGCGGCCGCGCACCGCGTGATCGCGGCCGTCAAGCGTGCGACGGGCCTGCCGATCCGCATCGGGCTTGGCCCGACCCGGACGCTGAGCAAGGTTGCCAACGCCCTCGCCAAGGCGTCGGAGAAGGTCTGGAAGGGCGTGGTCGACCTGCACGACATCGAGCTGCGGCGGCGCCTGTTCGCGCAATGGCCGGTCGAGGAGGTCTGGGGCATCGCGCGAGCGATGACCGAGCGGCTGCGACCGCTCGGCGTCAGGACGACGGCCGATCTTGCCGCCCTCCCCCCGGAGGTCGCGCGCGACGTGGGGACGGTGGTGCTGGAGCGGCTCGTGCGCGAGCTGAACGGCGTCGAATGCACCGATTTCGAGCCGGAGCCGCCCCCGTCCAAGGCGACCGCGGTGACCCGCTGCTTCGGTGAGCCGGTGCGCGAGGTCGCGGCGCTGCGCGAGGCGATGGTGCGCCGCGCGGTCCGCGCGGCCGAGAAGATCCGCGCGCAGGATCTCGCTGCCACCCGCCTGATCGCCTTTGCCCACGGAAGCCGGTTCAAGCCCAACGCGCCGTCCGCCTCGCGCATAGCGCGGCTGTCGCCGGCGACCAATGATCCGCGCGTGATCGGCGGTATGGCGGGCCGCATGGCGGATGTCATGTACGAAACTGGCGGCGTCTACACCAAGTGCGGCGTCATGCTCGAGGGGCTGGAGCCGATGACCGCGCACCAGGCCGACCTGTTCGCGGTGCCCGATCCGCGATCCCCTGCCCTGCTCGCCGCGATCGACGGGCTCAACGGGCGGTTCGGCCGCAACACGATGCGGCTTGCCTCCGAGGGCTTTGGCCAGAAGAGCTACGACACCAAGCGTGCTTTCAAGAGCCCGTCCTGGACCACGCGGATCGATCAGGTGCCGATCGCGCGGTGAGATCAATAGCGATAGCCTGCCTGCCGGCAGGCCGCTGCCAGCTTCATCACTCGCCCATCCTTCGCGCCGTACTGGCGCAACCGTGCGGAATAGCTGTCGCAATAGCTTTTCGCGCGAGCGGACAGTGGCACCCCGTTCGGACCTCGCGCGGTCGCCGCCCCGCCCCGTTCGGCATAGCCACGAGCAGTCGCTGACTGAACCTGGGTGCGCGCTTGCGCGCCCAGATCGACTGCGCCGGGCATGTCCTGCGCGCCGGCAGGGGTCGCGATCGCGAATATCCCGACCGTGAACACAGCAACCAGGCTACGCATTCGATGTTCTCCCTCGAATTTCCGTCAGGCCATCAACGATTTGGCGGCAGCATCGTGCCGGTCGCGGGAGCGATTATGGATACAGGCGGTTGTAGAGGTGATGAACACGTCGACCGTACCTTTCGCGCTCGCGGTCGATGACGTCCCGATCATCCTGATGGACATGACGCTGATCCTGGAGGACGCCGGCTTTCGCTGTCATGAGGCGATGGACGGCGATACCGCGATCGTGCTGCTGGAGGAGCAGGCCGACAACACCATCCTGCTGTTCTCCGATGTCGAGATGCCGGGATCGATCAACGGCTTTGCGCTGGCGCGTCATGTCGCACAGCACTGGCCCTGGATCGAGATCGTGATCGCCAGCGGCAATATCTGTAGGCGCTTGCAATCATAACGGCGCCTGCTCGCAAACAGCCAGATTTTCTGCTCACGCTATCTGCCACTGGCGCGTGGCAACCTGCTCAAATTATCTGCCAGTGTGCTCGCCATTATCCGGCGCTGCTTGCAAACGAGGCGTCATGCTCACGCTTTCTACCAGTGGGTTCTCCAAACCCGTCGCCGGCAGACGCTTTTGCGAAGCACGTTTTCAGAACAGTTCTGACAAGCGGCGGGCAGCAGAAATGCGGTGCGGTCATGGCCCGCCGGCAAGGTCGTCAGAAAGGAAGGCTTTTGCGAACAGCGGGTGGCGCATAGAGCGGGCACAGATATACGTTTACGACTGAACCAGTCGAAGCGCGCTGGCCGCGACCGTCCCGAATGGGATCAATGGTCGGGATAGGATTCTCTTCATGCCCCAGCCGGTATAAAGGAACCGCCCCGATCGTAGCGGCTGCGTCGTTATCCCGCCTACCCAACCCGTGGGCTCGACCTTCGGCCCAGCCGGGCCCGCCTCAACGTGGCCCGTCGACTGCGATGACCGCGGCGTCGTCTAGCTGGAACCGGCCAAAGTCGTCGTCGCCCCATAACGAACGCTCCAGCCGGCCGACAAGCCGGATCGGCTTCCCGGTCGGCATTGACCCATAAGGCAGCGAGTATTCATGGTTTTGCGTCGAGGGAGCCGATCATAGGCAGGAATACGGCACAACCCGTTTCCTTGCAGGAAAGATCAAGCACCAGGTTCTTCCCCGATCCGTCGTTCCGCCCAGCAAACGTCCACAGAAGGCTGCGGCGCTCGGGATAGTTCGGGTCGGCGACACGGTAGGAAGCTACGCCTGCGGGGCGGCCGTCGAGCGTGAGCTGATCCGCTTTGTAGTTGGTCCCGGAGCTCGCGATCGGCAGCGCCGATCCTCGGCCTGTCACTGTGAACATGCCTTCGTAGCCCGGCCCGCGCAGCAGGAACACCGGATCGTCTACCGGGTCCTTTCCCGCCTTCAGAGTCGCATCTGATGGAATGGCGACCGTGCAGCACGAAGGGATCCCGACCGACTTCCAGCCGGCCGGGACCTCGGGTTGCGGTGCGTTCGGCGAGCAGGACACTAGCAGCAATCCCGCTACCGACCACACCGCGACCCTCATATCACCGCACTCCGTAGGCGTTGCGAAGCGCTGTCGTCTCCGTCGAGCACGGGGTGCGACGCACCACGCCCGCCGGCTGACTATAGTGCATGACGCACGCCGTGTTGTTGGCTTCACCGAAGCCCAAAGCATGGCCGAGCTCATGCGTCATGGTCGACTCATAATCAAACGAGCCGGAAGGAGGGCTCGACCGAGTAGACGGGCAATGGAACCGCCCACCCGACTCATCGCCATAATACCAGAGGTAATCGGCCTTCACGATCACGTCTGCCTGGGTGATGGTCGATCCGCTGGTCCACAGGTTGGTCGACGCGAGGGCGGTCGAGTTGGTGGGATAGCCGTCCTCCACGGTCACGATCTGAGCCGTGGTCTCGGTCCCTCGCGTGGTGGTCAGGTTATTCGCCGCGTCCCACTGATAGTAGAAGCGCGACCCTTGAGCGTTCCAGTTGCTGACCGCTCGCCCGAGGGCAGGGTCGCAGCCCGCCGGCATGGCGATGTGCAGGTACACCGACTTGGTAGGGACATGTTCGCGGGCTTCCGGCCCAAGCCTGCCGCCACGCCGGAGAAGGCACCTACCCCGGATCGTGCTGGCGCGGCGAGCGGCGGCAAGCCGGATCAGGCCAGGGCGATCGAACGCTATGCGCGGGCGTCGGCCGACATAGGCCGGATGCGCGCGCAGGAGCTGCCGGTGCTGCCGCATCAGGAGAGCGCGTTGCGCCGCGCCGGCGAGGCGCTGGACCAGGTGCGGCCCGATGCTGCGCGCGACCTCGCTTCCGCGTTCCGTCGCGATCCTGGGCTGATCGGGCAGGCGGCGGAGGGCAAGACCGGCGGCGCGGTGCGCGCGATGGCCGAGGAGCGCCGGGTGCGGCTCGACTCCGACGCGCGCGCCGACCGGTTTGTGGAGAGTTGGCGGGGACTGGCGCGCGAGCGGGCAGGCGGCGACCAGGTCCGGGCCGAGAAGGCTACCACGCGCATGGGCGCGATGGCCGAGGGCCTGCGCCGGGACCCTGAGCTGGCGAAGGCGCTGGAGCGCCGCGCGCCCGAGCTGGAGCTGAAACTGGAGCGCGGCCGGAGCATCGAGAAATCGCTGGAGCAGTCGATCGGGATCGGCCGCGAGCGCGACAGGGGCATGAGCCTATAAGGGGATGACGTGTGACGGATGAAGAAGGGCCGAATGAAGCCGCACAGGCGTTCGAAGAGCTGCGCGCCGAGGTGACGCTGATGCGCCGTGCCGTCGAGCGGCTGACGGCCGAGCGCATGGAGGTGCCGGAACCGCCCGACTATTCCGAGACGTTAGGCGTGATCGCCAACAACATCACCGCCACCGCGCAGCGCGTCGATATGCTGGTCAAAAGCCCGATGCTGGCGATGACGCCCGAGCTATTGGCGGGACGGATCACCGCGGCGGCAAGCACGGCGCGCCAGGAAGACCGGCAGACGATCGCTACGGCGCGCACCGGCCTGGAGGACGTGACGCGCCAGCTTCACAGCTATGTCGTGTCGGCGCGGCGTGGCGATGAGCAGAACCGCTGGCTGATGTGGAGCGCGATCGGCGGGATTGTGGTCGGCATGATCCTGTGGGCGGTGTTCGCCGGCATTGTCGCGCGCGCCGTGCCCGCGAGCTGGCAATGGCCGGAGAAGATGGCGGCACGCTCGCTCGACCTGCCGATGTGGGAAGGCGGCCAGCGCCTCATGCGGGCAAGCGCGCCCGACGCTTTCGCCAACATCGCCGCGGGTGATCGAATTGTGACCGCCAATCGTGAGGTGCTGGAGGCGTGTCAGAAGCGCGCCAACAAGACAGGAAAATCGGTGCAGTGCACCGGCACGGTCGAGCCAGTAGGCAAAGAGGCTCGTAAGTGAGGGTAATCGTCTTGCAATCCGTATTACAAGGCAATACCAGAACATACATGGTACGCCGGAGAGGCATATGGCAGACGATATCGTTGTAACAGTGCGGGTGCCGAAGAAGCTCGCGCAAAAGGCACGGCAAGTTGCTGATAGTCGTGACGAAACAGTGAGTCAGGTCATCCGGCGAGGCTTGCGTGGCTATGTGGGTCGCGCGCCAAAATCGATTAAGAATGAGGACGCAGCCTAATGTCAGAATCCAAGCGCAAGGCGTCCAAGAAGTCACCGGATTATAGTCCGGCAGCTATGGATCTGTTGAACGTCGCAGGGGGCGGCAATTTCAGAACAGTACTGGCGGATCCGCCGTGGCAGTTTCAAAACCGTACCGGGAAGGTGGCACCCGAGCACCGCCGCCTAAACCGCTACGGGACAATGACGCTGGACGAGATTTGCGAGCTACCGGTGCAGGAGTGCGTTGCGCCAACCGCCCACCTCTACCTGTGGGTGCCTAATGCGCTCTTGCCGGACGGCTTGCGTGTAATGCGGGAATGGGGCTTTGAGTATAAATCCAACATCGTATGGCGGAAGATCCGCAAGGATGGCGGATCTGATGGTCGGGGCGTGGGATTCTATTTCCGCAACGTTACAGAACTGATCCTATTTGGCGTCCGGGGCAAGAACGCCCGCACGCTTGATCCGGGTCGGACACAGGTGAACTATCTTGAGAGCCGCAAGCGGGAGCACAGCCGTAAGCCTGACGAGCAATATCCGCTGATTGAGGAATGCAGCCCCGGCCCGTTCTTGGAGATGTTCTCGCGTGGAACGCGGCCGGATTGGACCGTATGGGGCAACCAGGCGGACGAGGAATATACCCCTTCCTGGCCGACGTATGCCCATCACTCTAGGGCTGGGCTGGTGGCGGAAGCGGCTGAATAGGCTCAGCAAGGATCTCCTGCTCCTCCTCGCCCTCGGCGATGGCGCCCACGTCGAGATGCTCATCGAAAGTGACGATTGAGCTGGGTAGTCCAATGAGGAGGAGCGGGCATGGATTGCCGACGCCGCGGTGCACGCGATCTTCTAGCTTTCGCCAATGGGTCGTGGCGGCCCCATATTTATCCTTCACGAAACTAAGCGACCAAGCGTCTGCAAAGGTCGCGCCGCCTGCTCGCATACGCCGAGCAACATCGGCCTTCTGCCGGGGGGTGGGCGTCAGTCCCAAAGATCCAAGGTCATCACTCGACTCCAGACCCCGCTCGGTTGCAAACCGGCGGACGAGCTGCACCATGTCGTCCTGTAGGCTCGATCCCCGCGTGACAATCACGCCAACGCTGATCGCCCCCTCCGCGTGCAGCCGCTTAAAGTTCTCCAGGTCGCGGTCGAAGAATGGATCCTTGTTGTTCCACTCGATTTCGAGCGCGATGACGCGGCCATCGGCGAAGGTACGGACATGATCGACCTCATGGGAGATCGACTCCCTTTGGACGCCGTTGATGCGCTTTTCGATCGTGAAATTGACCTTGTGCCAGCCCAGCTCGGCCAAGGCGCGCCGGAGACGCTGAGTGCCCTTTGTCTCGCCTCCACCCGAGCCGATGATCTCCTCAATTGGGATGGATAGCGCGCCGAGCGCCGCTTCCAACTCCCCGATCGCGTCGGGAAAATCGACGCTCAGGATGGCCGTGGCATGGCTGTGAAACTCAATTTGGAAGCCGCGAGCGGCCAGATCTTCAAACATGCTCGTCCAAGAGTCGCTTCTGATGCGCCCAGGTGCCATAGATTGCCGGGCTAGGGCGAGGCCCCTATGCTCACCGAGGCGATTGCGCACGAGAGGATTGGCCACCTATCCGACTTTGCCGGCAAGCGGGTAGAGCGGTGGTGGGTGGATGCCCTGTTTCTCGCACTAGATCGTCTCATTGAGGATAGGGAGCTGGACGGAGAGCGCGTCAGCCCTGAGCGCTACGGCTCCCTATTGGGGCGATCGAGCTTCGCCCAAATTGCGGGTGCCCGCAGCTTGGAGAAGGATCTTGCGACCAAGCACCTAGTCGCCCTCTACACCGCTTGTGGCGGTAGAGAGCGCTTTTCCGATCAGCACGTCCGTGAGCGGACGGAACTGACCATACCCGATGTTCAATGGTTTGCCGCTAACGACAATCGACCCCAGGGAGCTGTGCATCCCTCAAATCCACGGTTCACTACCCGCTCTGCTGAGGCCTTGGCGGGCGATTTTACATTGGAGGATCTGGGCTTCATCTTCGTTCCTTCGTCACTACGACGAAGCCCAGATCCTCCTTAAATCACAACCTCAAATCTGTGCCATTGGTGCTGACGGCGGACACGCGACCTTGGTGAGCTTCGAATCCGTGCCCGCGGACTTGAACGCGAACGCGGCCCCGGCTGCCGCGGTGCTGGCGACGGCCGCTCCAACGAGCACCTTCTGCTTCGTGTCCATCAGACTGTCCCTCTCTCAAGGGGCCGCGCGACCGACGTGTTCCTGCTCGTCCTCTCCTCATCACCAGCGGATGCAATCTTGAACGCCAAGATTTGTGCGCGGTGGATCTGGGGAGGCTCGGCGAACAGCGAAGCAGCGCTTCCGGATAGCGCCGTGCCGATTTCGCCCGACAGATGCGTCTCGCGCCCTGCCTCGTCGGCGAAGGTATCGAGGATGGCGAACCGAGTCTTTCCGAGACGCAGAGCGTACCACGACAGGGTGCCAGGCTCCCGCTCCACGGCCGATCGGGCTCCTTGGAGGAAGCGGGCAACCTCTTCCTCCGCACCGTCCCGTGCTTCAAGCGGAACATGCAGGGCCAAGCGCGGCAGGGCGTCCGCCGCCGGCACCTTGAGGGCGAGGATGTCGGCCGGCTCGATCTCCGGCAATCCGTTGAGGATGGTGAAGGTCTTCACGACCAGCGCCCGGCCGACCGTGCCGAACAGATGCTTCAGCCGGCCGGCATTGCCGGGGAAGGTATCGAAGATGGCGAAGTCGGCGGGGCCAAAGCGCAGCGCGTACCAGTGCCGCGTGTCCTGCTCATGCTCGACCGGCTCCAGCGCACCCCGGAGGAATTCAGCGGCATCTTCCTGGTGGGTCGGCCCGGCTTCAATGCCTACGAACAGTGCCTTGTGCATCTTTTCTCTCCTTGTTCCGATGGTAGCGCCTCGAGCTCCACGGAAGGCGTCCTGGGCCTAAATCATGGGAAGTTCGCGCGGCCGGGCGCCGACAGCCCGTTCGGCCAGGGCGACTTCCCCGGCCCGCGCACCCCTGGCGGGCGCGTGCTGGAGGAGATCGCGGCCAGCCACGGCGCGACCGCACGCCAAGTGGCGCTTCGCTTCCTGGTGCGTCGGCCATCGCTGTTCGCTATGGTCAACGAGTCCTGACCCTAGGTCTGCCGACATACTTGGTCGCAAGCTGATCGACACCGCCGCTACACGTGCTCCAAAGCGGCGGTGTCGATCGGCATCGATAAGCGTCCTGTTCCCGGTTATTCCGCCAATCAACCGTGCGGGCGCATAACAACCTTGATCACACCTTCTTCCTTGTCGCGGAATTTAGCGTACATTTCTGGCGCGTCTTCAAGACTGGCCGGGTGGGTGATCACGAAGCTGGGGTCGATCGCGCCCGCGACGATTTTTTCCAGCAACGGTCTAGTATAGCGCTGCACGTGGGTTTGGCCGAGCTTGATCGTTAGTCCTTTGTTCATCGCTGCACCGATCGGAAGCTTGTCACCCATCCCGACGTAGACGCCGGGCACGGAGACCGTGCCGCCCTTGCGGCAGCTCATGATCGCCTGCCGCAGGACGTGGACGCGATCAGTGGCGAGCATCATGCTTGCCTTCACCTTGTCCATGACCGCGTCCGCCGCCCCGTGCGCGGCCGCCTCGCAGCCGACAGCATCGATGCAGCTGTCGGGGCCCCGGCCCTTGGTTCGCGCCTGCAGCTCGTCGTAGACATCGGTTTCGGCGAAGTTAATCGTCTCAGCGCCACCGGCCTCCGCCATGGCGAGTCGCTCGGGCACCTCGTCGATCGCGATCACGCGGCCGGCGCCCATCATCAGCGCGGAGCGGATGGCGAACTGGCCGACCGGACCGCAGCCCCAGATCGCGACGGTGTCGCCATGCTCGATCTGCGCATTCTCGGCGGCCATGTAGCCGGTCGGGAAGATATCCGATAGGAAGAGGGCCTGCTCGTCGGTAACGTTGTCGGGAATCTTGATCGGACCGACATCCGCCATCGGCACGCGGAGATACTCCGCCTGACCGCCGCAGTAGCCGCCCAGCATGTGGCTGAAGCCGAACAGCCCGGCGGGCGAATGGCCCATCGCCTTGGCGGCCATCTCGGCGTTCGGATTGGTCCGATCGCAGGCCGCAAACAGACCCTTCTTGCAGAACCAGCAATCGCCGCAGCTGATCGTGAACGGCACCACCACCCGGTCCCCGATCTTGAGGTTGGTGACCTCGGACCCGAGCGCCACGACCTCGCCCATGTTCTCGTGGCCGAGGATGTCGCCGGCCTCCATGGTGGGCTGGTAGCCATCCAGCAGGTGAAGGTCCGACCCGCAGATCGCGCAGGCGGTTACTTTGATGATCGCATCGCGCGGGTGCTTGATCTCGGGATCCGCAACGGTGTCGACGCGGACATCGCCTTTACCGTGCCAGCATAGTGCGCGCATGTCGTTTCCTCATCTGAGTGCATGTCCCTGTCGTCAGGGCCATGTCTATGACGCTCAACGCCTTGAGCCGCGGCATGGGTCCCTGTCCATTTGATTCGTTTACATCAACGAGCGGCCGTAAAACGGCCGTACGGCCAGCGGGTTGAACGCAGACGGCATGCCCGGCTTGAAAGCCAGCAAGATAATGAAGTGGGTCGCCCAGGCCGTGCAGCCGGCCGACACGATGGTGATAGGTTCTCACAGGCTGCGCGTCTTCCGCCCTGAGCGTATGGCATGGTCGGCCAGGGCAAAGGACGCATAGATTCCGCAGAGGCAAACCAGGCCGGCGAGCAGCACCAACCACAGATCGTGGTCGTGCCGGACGCAGTCGAAAACCTGTACGACCTGGGAGTACATCATGCTCGGCTAACGGCAAGGCGTTAAGACATCTCCAACCGGCTCATATCGGCTTTCCCTGGCTGTGATCCAGGACCAAGGAAGCCGCAGTCGGGTTCTGCGCAGCCATGAACACTTACGTTGCCGAGCCCGCGCCTGTCGTCCGAACCGGCGACCATGCTCGACTGACATAACTTGATTTCGGTCCTCCGGGTCGGTTCCCAGTCGCTACAAAGATTTATGCCTCGCATCGCCGTGGCGCTGGTGGCATTAAGGGCATGATCGGAGGATTACGTCCATGGCACGCAAGAGCATCAAAAGCGACGCGGTGAAACTCAAGGGCGAGACGGCCAAGAAGGCACCGCCGCTGCCGGCGGGTGCCGACCAGCCGACGAACTATGCCGAGCAGCAGGGCCATGGCGGCGAAACCCGCCAGACGACCTCGGACGCGGCACTTACCATGACCACGCAGCAGGGCATCCCGATCGCGGACGCCCAGAACAGTCTCAAGGCGGGTCTGCGGGGCCCCACGCTGCTCGAGGACTTCATCCTCCGCGAAAAGATCTTCCATTTCGATCACGAGCGCATCCCGGAGCGCGTCGTCCACGCACGCGGCTATGGCGCGCACGGCGTGTTCGAGCTGACCGACAGTCTGGCCGACTACACCCGCGCCGACGTGCTGAGCACGGTCGGGCAGCAGACGGAGGTGTTCGTCCGCTTCTCAACGGTAGCGGGCAACAAGGGCTCGCGCGATCTGGCGCGCGACGTGCGCGGCTTCGCCGTCAAGATGTACACGAAGCAGGGCAACTGGGACATCGTCGGCAACAACATCCCGGTGTTCTTCATCCAGGATGCCATCAAGTTCCCCGATCTGGTCCATGCGGCTAAGCAGGAGCCCGACCGGGCGTTCCCCCAGGCGCAAACCGCACACGACAATTTCTGGGATTTCGCCAGCCTCACCCCGGAAGCCTGGCACATGATCATGTGGATCATGTCCGATCGCACGATCCCCCGCTCCTTCCGCACGATGGAGGGCTTCGGCGTCCACAGCTTCCGCCTGGTGAACGCGGAAGGCAGGTCGACCTTCGTCAAGTTCCACTGGAAGCCGCGCCAGGGGCTCCAGTCGGTGCTGTGGAACGAAGCGGTCAAGATCAGCGGCGCCGATCCCGACTATCATCGCCGCGATCTCTGGGAGGCGATCGAGAGCGGTGACTTCCCGCAATGGGATCTCGGCGTCCAGCTGTTCGATCAGGAAACCGCCGACAAGCTTCCCTTCGACCATCTCGACTCGACCAAGCTCATCCCCGAGGAGGACGTGCCGGTCCGCATCGTCGGTACGCTCACGCTTAATCGCAACGTCGACAACTTCTTCGCCGAAACCGAGCAGGTCGCCTACTGCACGCAGAACATCGTGCCGGGCATCGACTTCAGTGACGACCCGCTGCTGCACGGCCGCAACTTCTCCTATCTCGATACCCAGCTGAAGCGGCTCGGCAGCCCGAACTTCACCCACCTGCCGATCAATGCCCCGCGCTGTCCGGTGATGAACTTCCAGCAGGACGGCCACATGGCGATGCGCAATCCGAAGGGGCGCGTGAACTATGAGCCGAACAGCTGGGGCGCGGAAGGCGGTCCGCGCGAGAACGCGGAGATCGGCTTCACCAGCTTCCCCGCCGAGGTTCAGGGGACTAAGCAGCGGGTTCGGTCCGAAACCTTTGCCGATCATTACAGCCAGGCGCGGCAGTTCTATCTCAGCCAGCAGCCGATCGAGCAGAAGCACATCGGCGACGCGCTGGTGTTCGAGCTGTCGAAGGTAGATCGTGTCGACATCCGGGCCCGGGCGGTCAGCCACCTGCGCAACATCGACGAGGATCTCGCCGCTACCGTTGCGGACGGGCTCGGCCTTGACCTGCCGGACGCCGCCAAGGCGGCCAAGCCGACGCTAGACCTGCCGACATCGTCGGCGCTCTCGATCGTCGCCAACGGCCCGGCGAATTTCGCCGGGCGAAAGATGGGCCTGCTGCTGACCGATGGGTCGAGCGCCGAGCTGTTCAATGCGCTGACGAAGGCGCTGGAAGCCGAAGGCGCGGTCTGGGAGGTGGTCGCGCCGAAGATCGGCGGGGTCACGCTCGACGACGGCACCAAGGTCGCGGCCAAGCAGAAGATCGACGGCGGACCTTCGGTCCTGTTCGATGCCGTCGCGGTGCTCCCGTCCGAGGAGGGGGTTGCGATGCTCGCCAAGGATGCGGCCTCCAAGGACTTCGTGGCGGACGCGTTCGGCCACTGCAAGTTCATCGGCTACACCGATGCAGCCGCCACGTTGTTCGACGCTTCTCGAGTGCCGGAGCTTGACGATGGCTTCGTAGCCCTAAGCAAGAGCAAGGACGTCAAGGCGTTCGTCACGACCTGTCGTGACCTCAGGTTCTGGGCTCGGGAGATGAAGGTCGATCTCGACGCGGCGGCCTGACGACCCTGGCGGGAGCGGCAGGTGGACGTCCTGCCGCTCCACTTAACGGCAAGCCTCATATCGCACGGACGTGGGACGTGCTGCCTCGCTCGCGTTCAAGGGGATCGGGGCACACCGTCGGCGCGGGCCGCGGTGACGACCCAGCGGCGGGTGCGGCGCACGGTGCGAACCGTCCAACGACGCCCGGTCTCTGCGAGGAACCGGGCGTGGATTCCTGCCGCGTGCTGGGCGAAGTCGTAGTAGTCGATCCTGTGGTGCGCGAGCACGATGGTGCCGTCTCCCCGCAGGCGAGCGGCCATCTCACGCGCAACCCGGGCCATCTCTCGCGCTGAGAGGTAATACAGGATCTCGGCGATCACGATCACGTCATAGACGAGACGTGGCGGTCGACCGGGGAGCACGAGCAGCGATGCGCACGCACGAGGCCAGGCCGCGACGGCGCGTGCCGTCAGGTCGACCCCCTCCCTCGTGCCCTCGGTCGCATCGAGGCACAACGCCATCCTCGCGATCGCGGCACTGTTGGATCCGTTGCCGCTGGCCAGCTCCAGCACCCGTCCGACCGGTCGGTGACCTATCGCGTGCAGGATCACGGCACGCTTCACCGCCTCGTCACGGGCGGTGAAGGTGCGCCAGGGATCGTCGTCGCCGGCGAACTTGGCGGCGAACCCGGCAAGATCGATCGGGCTCGTCACTTCGAACCCGGCCGGTAGCGCTCGACCGGACGAGCAAAGGCCGCAAGCTCGTGTCTCGCGATCGTGAAGCCTGCTGGATCATCGGAAACGGCGCCGAGCTGCGTCCGGTAGACGCGGATCAGCGACCGCTTAACCGGAACTCCTCCGGGCACAGCGATGCGCCATGCCGGTCCGGACCTGTCCGGGCGAGGCGGCCACACGCGGTAGGTCAGCCGACCGGCGCCACCCGGGCATCGGGCGACGGCCGCTGCTACGGCGCGGTGATCGGGATGGTCGTCATCGCAGGCCGGTCCGACGATGAGATCGAGATCCCGGCATCGTGCGACCTGGCGGCGCAGCGCGCGATAACAGCGTCCCGGGATCGAGGGCAACTGGCCATCGGGCAAATTGAGGAACGAGACGTCGCCAGCAACGATGCCGAGACGACGTAGCGCATGAAGGCTCTCACGCTGGCGCGCCGCGACCAGTCGCGCTCTCGGCCATTGTCGGCTGCCCCGGTGAGACGCGGCACCATCGGTCACGACCGCAACCCGGACCCGAGCTCCATGGCGGCGAAGCCGCGCAATGAGGCCTGCCGCGCCGATGACCTCGTCATCCGGGTGCGGGGCGATCACCAGCGCGACACGTACGTTTCGCAGCGGGATCCTCACAGAATGGGGTCGAGGATGTGCTCGGCGACAGCCTGGCCGACGCGAAAGCGATGCGCGTCGGGCGCAGGCTGGCGCAGGTACACCATGAGATCGGCGATCTTTGCCGCCAGCGGATGCGATAGGAACAATCCCTGCAGCCCCACCGCCTCCTGCGCGATCGTCAGGGCGCGCTCGGCAGAGCCGGCGATCGATAGCCGCGCAGCGGACACCCGGGCGAGGCGTTCCGCATCCGTCCCGCTGAACCAGGCGCCCGCCGTGTCGCGGATGCTCGCCGCTGCACCCTGGGCAAGCAGGAACAGGTCGGCGAGGCGCGATGCCTGGAACGGATCGGAAGCGCGCTCGTGGGTGGTCAGGTGGTCACGCACTGCATCGAGCAGGCCGGCGATGCCCCCGGCATGAACCGCGGCGAAGCGCAGCGCGCCTCCGCTGAAGAACGGCTCCCGCGCATAGCTGCCGGGCTCGCCGATACGGCCGTCTTCACGGATCACAGAGCCGGACCAGCGCACCAGATGTGTCTCCGAGCGCTGCATGCCGATCGTCTGCCACCACTCCCGATCGATGGCAGGCGGATCGGCATCCAGGTCGAGCAGGAGCAGCTGCGGCCCGCGTTCGCTATCCGCAGTTACCAGCGCGTGAGTCAGTATCCCCGCCCCCGATGCATAGCCCTTGCCGCCGGTCAGCCGTCCGCCGGTAAGCACCAGCGACTCACCCGGCAGGCCCGCATTCCACACACCCAGCATCGCTCCCGCAGCGATCCGCGCCCGCAACGCAGCGACCTGGGACGACGTGCCGTATCGAAACACGATTTGCACCGCATCGACATGCCCCTCCAGCAGGCGCCCGATGGGGAGATCCCGGCGTCCCGCAGCGTAAAGAGGGCGGAGCAGGTCCAGATATGCCTCGGGCGTCGTCGGATCGCCGGCGGGGTCGGTCACCCACCCTGCCGCGACGATCGCATGGCGCAGAGCTTTGGTCGTCGTCATACCGCCTGCTCGCAAAGCTGGTGCTCGAGCGTTGCCAGGGCATGCTCGGCCTCGGCGAGGGTGACGTCGGGTATATCGGGCAGCGCCGGCACGACACGCATGGCGAACGCCTCTGCGTTGGGGCAGTCGCGCGCGACGCCGATCACATGGTCACCGGTCAATCCGATACGGTCGCCGAAGCGAGCTGCGACAAAGGAATCGGGGAGCCCGGCCCAAATGCGGCGCGCCTCCGCCTGCTGTCGGTATTGCCATGCCGCCCCTCGGGGATGCGGCATTGAGGGTGCCCCGTGATGGTCGATGGCACTGAGCGCAGCCGCCATGCCGCCCGGCGCCCGGCCGAGCCGCCGTGAGGAGGTCGCAACCACCATGCCGGGATCGCGGCGCACGCGAAACCCGGCGCGCCCGGCATCGTCGAGCAGGGCGGCGTCCTCGCCGCATGGCACCGGCTGGAAGCCACCCAGCGCCTGATAGGCTCCGGGTCGGAAGGCCATGTTGGCGCCTCCCGAGCAGTGGGAGCCGGTCGGACTGTCCCACGGAACGGGGTCGACCGATCGTCGGTAGGCGTGAAGCCGATCGAGGTAGCGCTCGACCCTCCCCTGCACCGGATCCCGCTCCGCTGCGATCCGGACGATTCGCCCGGCGACAAGGTCGGCCGAGGCCAGGCCCTGCAGTGCCGCCCTGACCCAATCGGCACGGGGCTGGCTGTCGGCGTCGGTCGTCAGGAGAATACCGTGGGGCGTGCTCGCCGCATGATGCAGGCCGAGGGCGATGGCGGCCCGGCGTGCACGACCGGCATTGGCATCAGGGGACGGGTCTCCCTGAGCCACCGTGAACGGAAGGGCCATGCGACCAGCATGCTCGAGTATTACCTGCTCGCTCGCATCCGAGCAATTATCAAGGAGGAAGAACACGGCAGCCTCGACGTCGCCCAGGTCCAGTCGCTCGATCGCCTCCAGCAACTTCGGTAACGCAGTCTCCTCGTTGCGGACCGGAACACAGATCGCAGCTGACACAGGTCGCAACGGCACCCCCACCATCGGTTTCGCAGGACCGGCGACCCTGCCTTGCAGGACTGTAGGTGATAAACGCCGGTTTCGATAGCTGCTCGCGGTGATGCAAGATGCCAGATCGTCATGCAGGACTATAGGTTTGCCCGGTTTCAACCGAGATATCGGCGTCGGGTAGGTAGCCGTCGAAGTTCGCGCCGCGCACCTACAAGCTGCTGTTCGACATGGCAGGCTACCCGGATGCGAAGGCGGTGCCATTCTTCCCCGAGATCGATCCCGTGTTCCGCGTCACCGACCCTGCCGCGCACTACCATGTGCCGGTCGTGGTCAGCCCCTTCGGCTACTCCACCTACAGGGGCAATTGATCACCGATCACGCCTCGATCCCTGCCTGGTGCATCGGCTTATAGAGCTCGTGCTCAAGCGACCGCAGGTAGCGGTCGAGGCGCTCTACCAGTGTTGCGACGTCCGCAGCATAGGCTGGGACGTTCGAAGCTATCGCGTTGCTGCTCCAACGCCGTATGTGGTCGGAGTAGCGTAGCCGAAGCTCGCGATCCTCTTCCATGATCCGCTCGTAAGTCGGCATCTGGTCGGCGAAATAGCCTCGAGCCTCCTTGTTCCAGCCCTGCTGTGTAGGCAGATGCTCCCGTACCGCATTGGCCAGGTTCATTCGTAGCCGGCCGAGGTCGGTAAGCGGAGGTCCAGCCCTGACGCAGTCACGAAGTGCGTAGGCAGCGGCGCGGATCGCCTCGTGGGAGCGCCTGCTATCATCGGGCCTCATCATCTCGTTCTACTCGCCATCATCTTACTAGCCGTCATTGCTGGCGCGCCGCGCGCCGATCATGGCCGTCTGAGCTGCCCCCTTCTGAGTGGTCCATCGACTATTACAGTCTGGACCAAGGAAGGGACGACGAATGCCTGCGAAGAAGCACAAGCCCGAGGAGATTATCGGGAAGCTACGTGAGGTTGAGATCATGCTGGGTCAGGGCGGCACGACCGCCGAGGCCTGTCGGCGCATCGCGGTCAGCGAGCAGACCTAATACCGCTGGCGCAAGGAATATGGTGGCCTGAAGACCGATCAGACTCGGCGGATGAAGGATCTGGAAAAGGAGAACCTGCGGCTGCGCCGGGCGATCTCGGATCTGACGCTGGACAAGCTCATCCTGCAGGAGGCAGCCAAGGGAAACTTCTGAGCCCCGCACGGCGTCGGCGCTGCATCGACCAGGTCCGGGAGGTGCTGGATGTATCCGAGCGGCGGGTGTGCCGCGTGCTCGGCCAGCACCGGTCGACGCAGCGCAAGGTGCCGTTCGGGGCAGATGACGAGCTGGCGCTCACCGAGGATATCATCGCCCTTGCCAGGCAGTACGGGCGCTACGGCTATCGCCGGGTGACGGCGCTGCTGCATGCGGCGGGTTGGTCGGTGAACCACATGGCGTAATCAGGAGCGGTGCTCGTTGGGATAGCCTGTCGTCCCCTGAAGAGGAGGACGGAAGATGACCTGCTATGTTGGCCTAGATGTGTCGATGAAGGAGACCGCGATCTGCGTCGTGGACGAAACGGGCGATCGCATATGGGACGGTAAGTCGCGAACGGACCCGGACGCTATTGCGGCCGTGCTGGCGCGGAGGGCCGCAGGAGCCGTGAGGATCGGTATCGAGACGGGCCCGATGACCGTGTGGTTGTGGCACGCATTGACCGAGCGAGAGCTGCCGGTGGTGTGTCTTCATGCCAGGCATGCTGCGGCAGCGCTGAAGCTGCAGATGAACAAGACGGACCGCAACGACGCGTTTGGGTTGGCACGGCTGGTCCGCTCGGGCTGGTACCGGCCGGTCGCTGTTCGCTCGATGGATACGCACCGGTTGCGTGCGCTCCTGATCACGCGAGACCAGCTGGTCGGCATGAGCACCGCGCTCATCAACAAGATACGCGGCCTGGCGAAGACTTTCGGCATTCTGGTCGGACCCGGGAAGGGTGGCACCTTCGAACGTCAGGTCCGGGCAACGCTGCCGGACGATCCGGTGGTCGCCGCACTGTTCGAGAGCCTACTGGCGATGCTGAGCACATTGCGGGAGCAACAGCTTGCCATTGCCAAGCAGCTCGCCCGGGTTGCCCGGCAAAGCGGCGCCTGCCGCTTGATGATGACGATGCCCGGCGTCGGACCGCTGACGGCCGTCAGCTTCATGACCACCATCGAGGATCCTCACCGGTTCCGACGCTCGCAGGATGTCGGCGCCTATCTCGGTCTCACTCCGCGTCGCTACCAGTCGGGCGAGGTCGACATCAACGGCCGCATCTCCAAGTGCGGAGATCGTCTCACCCGCAAGCTGCTGTTCGAAGCGGCCAATGTCATGCTGTCGCGGACCTCGCAGGCGTCGGCGCTGAAGGACTGGGCTGCCGCCATCGGCCGGAGATCGGGCTTCTGGAAGGCGCGCGTTGCGCTGGCCCGCAAGCTGGCGGTGATCCTCCACCGGATGTGGATCGACGGGCGAGGCTTTGACCCAAAGGTGACTGCCATGGCCTGATATCTGCTTTCCGAGCTGCCGCCCCGCCAGGGTGCGGCCACGGCCATCTCGTGACCCGCTTCGTGACCATCTGGAACACGGGAACCACCACATCGAGAGGCCGGCGATCTGGCGCCATGCTGAGGCTGGACCCGTCCTGACCTCGAAGACGACAACGATGCGCAAAAGAAGATCGACTACGAGCACCTTGGCAAACGGCTTGACCGATTAGACGATAAACGGGTGGAACGGATCTGGCGACGCGAGGGGCTGAAGGTGCCGCAGCGCCAGCCGAAACGCGGCCGGTTATGGCTGAACGATGGCTCGTGCATCCGGTTGCGGCCGGAGTATCCGGGGCATGTCTGGGCTTACGACTTCGTCGAGGAACGCACCCATGACGGACGCAAGTTCCGCATCCTTACCATTATCGACGAGGCGAGCAGGGAGTGCCTGGCACTCGTCGTCGCGCGCCAGCTCAAACACGAAGACGTACTGGCAGCGCTGGCCGAGTTGTTCATCGAGCGTGGTCCGCCCGCGCATATCAGGTCGGACAACGTCCTATGTCTGGAAGCAGCGGCGGGTTTTGGCCAGCAGATATCCATGCGCCGACAACCATCGGCGCGGCATGCAATCTGAGCCAGATGGCTTCCACCGTCAACGGGATCGCTCCCTGCCATAGCAAACACAGGATCCAGCGGCGCCGGGGCGGCCGTGGTCCTCACCATCCTTAAAACGAGATACGCACCCAGGTGGAAGGCCCGAACATTATCTACAGGGTCGCTCGACGAGCGCCCTCACGGCACTTGCAGAGAGGGGTCCTTCCACCTGGCATCCGACCGTTCGAGGAACGGCCGGTACTCTGTCCCCGTCTTGACGACGGCGTGAGCCACGCGCGCCATCTTGGCGGTGAGCGCCGTCATCGCCTTGCGGCGACGGTCGGCATCGTCCGCGTGCCCGGCGGTGTACCGTCCGAGCTTGTCACGGAAACTGTTGTCGCGCTGACGCGCGGCGACCTGGGCAGCCATCCAGAAGGTGCGGCGCAGACGCGCGTTGCCGTACTTGGACAGCTTGGTGCGGCCACGAAACGTGCCTGACTGGCACGTTGCGAGATCGAGGCCGCAGAACTTCAGGAACTGTCGATGATGGTTGAAGCGACGCAAATCACCGGCCTCGGCCAGAATGGTCAGCGCGTTAATCGGACCAATGCCCGGAATGTTGCGCAGCAGCTTATAATCAACATGCTCGGCCAGCCTGTCATGGGCAAGCCGCTCTATCTCGTCACGCTGGTGGATGAGGCTGCGTCCCTGCGCGATGACCATGCGGAACATGGTAATTGCTGCCGAATCCTCCGGGACCGGCAGAGCCACCGAAGCGCAGGCCGTTTCGTATATGTCATTGACAAGACGGGCCTTGGAAACCTTGCGGCCGATGAGAGGCCAGGTGAGTTGGCCCCCGAAATGACCTGACAGGGTCTCGCTCTTAGATAAGAGTGAGCC
>NZ_LSJO01000160.1:0-212 GCF_001556735.1 Sphingomonas sp. CCH9-F2
CGAGCCGGCAGCGGGACCGATCCAGCCGTCGCCCGCCCCGCTGGCGTGGTTCGCGCTGTTCGACGGGTGGCAGGCGATCGACGACGTTCCCGCATGGCTGCCCGATCCGGCGGGCGCGATCGTCGACCCGCCGGTGCCGGAGCCGTCCTACGCGGCGTATCGCGCGATGTTCGACCGCGCACAGGAACTGATCGCGGCGGGCGACCTGTATC
>NZ_LSJO01000161.1:0-667 GCF_001556735.1 Sphingomonas sp. CCH9-F2
CCCCCGCGAACAACGGCACCCGCCCCGTCAGCGCCAGCCGCGGCCACAGCGCCAGCAGCCGCATCACCAGCGCCATGACGATCCCGACCGCCGCGGTGATGTGCAGCCCGCTGACCGACAGGAGATGCGCCAGCCCCGCCCGTCGCATCGCCTCCGCATCGTCGTCGCTGATCGCGCCGGTGTCGCCGGTGGCCAGCGCGGCCGCGATGCCTCCTTCGCTTCCCGGCAGGCGCCGCAGGATATGCGCGGTCAGTGTCGCGCGGATGCCGTCGCCGTCGCGCGCCGGCGCCGCCACCGTCACCGCGACAAAGCCGCGCCCGGTCGCCCCCAGCCGGTCGAACCACGCCACCCGCGCAAAGTCATAGGCGCCCGGCACCGCGGGCGGCGCGGGCGGCATCATCCGCGCGCGCACCGCGATCCGCGCGCCGACGCCCAGCCCATGCGGTACCGCCGCCTCGTCCAGGTTGACGCGCACCCGCACCGGTGCGGGATCGGGCACCGGATCCCATCGCACATCGTCCAGCGTCACGCGCACCAGCCCGCGTGCCGGCAATGCCTCGACCCGCGCCACCGTACCGCCGACCGTCGCGATCGTCGCGCGCGTCAGCACCGGCGCCGCCACCCGCTCCGCCCGCCACCACGTCAGCGCCAGCCCGGCGGCGACCAG
>NZ_LSJO01000162.1:0-10187 GCF_001556735.1 Sphingomonas sp. CCH9-F2
CTTTTCGACGCCGATCACCCCGCTACCGGGGTCCCTTTTCCACGCCGATCCACAGTTCCGGCCCGAGCAGATCGCGGAGGTCATCGACCTGAACGCCATCAGCTGGGTGCGGGTGAACCGCGCGGTGCTCCCGGCCATGCGGCGAGCGGGACGAGGCCTGCTGATCTATACCGGCAGCGGGATCAATCGCCTGCCGGACCCCTTCACCGGCCCCTATGCTGCATCGAAGGCGGCCGGAGACGTGCTGGCCGAGGTGATGGCGTTCGAGACCGCGCGCTATGGCATCGAGACCGTGATCGTTCAGCCCGGGGCCTACACGTCCGGCACCGATCATTTCAAACACGCGGTCGGCCCGGCCGACGTCGGGATCGTGGCACAATACGATCGACTGGCGGGCCTGTCGGATCAACTCGCCGAGCGGCTCGACAGGACTAACCTGCCCGATCGTCGCCACGATGCACAGGAGGTCGCCGAGGCTATCCGTGACATCGTCGCGATGATGCCCGGCACACGCCCGCGCCGTGTCGACATCGATCCGCAAGGCCGCGACGTCACGCGCATCAACGGCGTCACCGCCGAACTTCAACGCGCCTTCTTCGCCCGCATGGGCGTCGAAGACCTGCTGCATCCCGCAGCGCCCTGAAGGGCTCGTCGATCCGACCCGAAACTGTCCTGGAGGCACTGATGATACGTTCCATGATCCTCATCCTGTCTGTCGGCATGGCCCTGCCGGCCGCGGCGAAACCCGTCCGGGAATGCCGGATCCGCATCTTGCGGCCGGTAACGGACGACATGGGCCATCGCTGGTCGGCAGGCAGGCTGCTGCCCGCGACAATCATGCGGCGCGATGCGAACGGCGTATCCTTCTGTGCGCAGGGAGGATCCTGCGTGCCGCGGATGACGCGGAACGGTCGGGCGGCGCAGCTTGTGAATTGCCGACCCGGCAAGGCGCTGGGCAACGGCGACTTCCGCCTCGATCCAAACCCTGCCGTCATGAGCAGGGCCGAAGCCGACAAAATGCGTACGCGTTCCGTGGTCGAGAACAAGCTGTCGACGCTTGGATTTTCGAACGCGGCGAGCGGCACCTGGGCGAATGACTATGCCGCCAATCCCGACTCTGCTCATGGCCGCCTGGTCTCGCGTGCACTTGCCGGGTGGGCGGAGGCGCTGGCGACGATGAAAGCGAAGCTGCCGTGATCGCCCGTTCGATCATAGTCGCCATAGTAGCCATCGTCTGCGCAACGCGGGCTACGACGCAAAGCGTTGCCCCCCGAAGCTTCGCGCCGATCCGAGAGGCATGACGCGCAGGGTGGACGCGTCATCTTTGCGGCGCCGAAGATCGCGAACGTCGTCCATCCGACCGGGAGCGGCGCAGGGGCAATACCGATGGCGGTAATGGCGGTACAGACGGCGGCCCGGCGAAGTCCCGCGAGCCAGTGCGCGATGAAGGCAGGAATGCCGCGAGAGCGAGCCCGGTCAGCCACAGCGTCTTGGTGTCCGACCATTTCCACGGCCATGGCAGTGGCACAAAGGTAAGATTGACGGTCCCCCGGTTTTTTATCCGGGCATGATGCGAGCTTCCGGCCTGCATCCGCCGGGGTAACCCCGGCGGATAGAGCATATTCTGCTGGCGTCAGTCAGCCAAGCGCCGTGTGAGGACGGCTCTCGTTATAGTCCCGTCGCCAAGCCTCGATCTTGGCTCGGGCGTCTGCCAGCGACAGGAACCAGTGGCTGTTCAAGCACTTGTCCCGCAGCCGGCCGTTGAAGCTCTCGACAAAGGCGTTGTCGGTCGGTTTGCCCGGCCGCGAGAAGTCCAGCGTGACGCCGTTCTCATACGCCCAGCGATCGAGCGCCTTCGAGATGAACTCCGGCCCAGTGTCCACCCGAATGGTCTTGGGCGCGCCGCGTATCGCCGAGATCCACGTCATGACCGCCACGACCTGCTCACCCCTGATGCCCTGGTCGACATCGATCGCAAGCGCCTCACGGGTGAAAGCGTCGACAACCGTCAGCGCCCGCAACCGTCGGCCGTCGAACAAGGCGTCCGAGACAAAGTCCATCGACCACATCTCGTTAGGCGCCGACGCCGCGGGCTGGCGTTCGCGATTTGCAGCGCTGACGTTGCGACGAGGACGTCTGAGCCGGAGGCTTAACCCATCTTCCCGGTAGAGCCGATAGACGCGCTTGTGGTTCACCAGCCAGCCTTCCCTGCGCAGCAGGATGTAGATCCGGAAATAGCCGTAGCGCACCCGTGCCGCCGCCAGGTCACGGATGCGCAGCCGCAGCGGCGCCTGGTCAGGCTTATGCGACACGTACCGCACCGACGAGCGGTCGACGCCGGGCGCGAGGCAGCTACGCCGCTCGCTGACGCCGTGGGACGCCTGGACCTGCGCGACGATCTCGCGCCGTCGCCCAGGCGTCAGAGCTTTTTTGCGAGCACGTCCTGCAGGATGTGCTTATCCAGGCTCAGATCCGCGACGAGCTGCTTGAGCTTGCGATACTCGTCCTCAAGCTGCTTGACCCGCCGCAGCTCGCCGCCGCCCAGTCCGCCATACACCTTCTTCCAGCGGTAAAACGTCTGCTCCGACACGCCCATCCGGCGGATGACCTCGGCCACCGGCGTGCCCATTTCCGCCTGCTTCAGCGCAAACGCAATCTGCTCTTCCGTGTACCTCGACTTCTTCATGTCCCGGCTCCTTGCACGCGGGCTTAAAAGGGCCGGAAAACTCTCACTCAAACCGGATGAAAAAACAGGGAGGACGTCAACGCAAGGCCATCGTCATGCGGCCTCCGCCCAGAGGGCTCATTCACCGTTCGGACCGCGGCAGCGAATATTCTTTCGTGGACTTCCAGGCCGGACTGCGTCGCCACGGCATCCGCATCTCCATGTCCGGCAAAGGAAATTGCTACGATAACGCGATAGTCGAGACGTTCTTCAAGACCATCAAATCCGAGCTTGTCTGGCGCACCGTCTTCTACACCCGCGTCCAAGCCAAGCGCGCCATTGCCCGCTATATCGACGGCTTCTACAACCTCGTCAGGCGCCACTCCGCACTCGATTACACCAGTCCCGCGCGGTTCGAACGAACCGCGTCACGCTGAGCGAATGCCTCTTCACTTAAACGAAGCAAGTCTAGTTGCTTTGACAAGGCCACTTGGGGTGTTGCGGACGACAAGTGAAAAGGCAAAGGTTTATCCGTGCTCGATCCCCGACTGAGATATGCCGTTGCGGTCGCGCGAGTCGGCTCGTTCTCCGGCGCGGCCAAGGCTGTCGGCGTGACCCAATCGGCGGTCACGAAGAGTGTCGCCGACCTCGAACAACAGGTCGGTTTCGCGATCTTCAACCGGACATCGCGCGGCGTCGCAATGACGCCGGAGGGCCGCGACTTCATCGATCGGGCCGCACGGCTGCTCGCGGATGCGCTCGATCTGCTGGGAGAGCGAGACCGCAACACCGATCCGTTTGCGGGGTTGCTTCGCATCGGGCTGTTTCCGGGCTCGATCGATTGGTTGATCATGGGGCCGGCGATCGGGCTTCTGAAGCGGCGTGCCAGCGTCCGGATCGAAACGGTTTCGGGAAATAGTGAGCGTGCGGTGCAACTGCTCTCTCGCGGAGATATTGATGTTGCGTTCGGGTTAGAGGCAGCCTTCGCCGGCTGGCCACAGTTCAAGAGCGATCGCATCGCGACGGTGGAAATCCTGCCGTTCGTACGCAAGGACCACCCGATCCTAACGCGCCATCCCGTCGACAAGCAGTCGCTGGCGCGGTTCGATTTTGTCGTTCCGTCCTCTTCCGAACCCTACACCCCGATCATCCAGCAGCTGTATGAGCAGGACGGGCAACGCCCGGAAGATCGCATCCACCTGACCGACCACTTCCCGCTGGTTCGTCAGATCGTCGCCGCGACCGATACCATCGGGCTGGTGGCAAGGGCTTTCACAGCAAGCCGCTGGTTTCGCGATGCGTTCGTACCATTGCTCGACACGGGCTTGCTCGACCCGCTGGTGTTGTCATACGCCGCACGCGCGCGATGGCCGATCAAGCCCGCAGGCAAGGACCTGATCGCGCGCGTGCGCCAAGCGTGGATGCCTAGAAGCTGAGTGCCACCTCTCCGCCGATCACGCGTCCTTTGTTGAGTGGCGACAGGCTGGCGCCGACACCGCCGAACGCCGTAGAGAGTGGGGTGTCGCCGCCATAAGTGACCTCGTTCAGCAAATTGCGGCCATAGATCGAGACGCGCCACACGCGATCGGTCGTCGTGTAGGTCAGGCTAGCGTCGAGCATGTCCGCCGCGGGCAGGAAACCGATATTGTTGTCGGTGAAGCGGGCACTATCACGGTGCGTAAAATCGACGCGTGCGGTCGCGGTGCCGACCGAGCCCAGTCGCTGATCGTATGTGATGCCCGCGCCATAGGTCCAAGGCGAAAGCCGCGGCAGCTTCAGATTGCGGTCGACGTCGTTGATGATCCCGTCGCCGCTGATGTCGAAACGGACGTTGCTGTACTGACCGTGGACGTAGCCCACCTGTCCAGACAGCACGAGATTGGGGAATACGAAGAATTGACCCTCCGCCTCCACGCCCTGGATCTTCGCGTCAGCCGTGTTACGAATGACCTGACTGACGCCGAGCGGACCAGGAACGATGATTTCCCGCTGCAGATTGTCCAGCTGGTTATGGAATGCGGCAAGGTTCAGCCGGCTACGGCCGAACTGCTTCTTTGCCCCGATCTCGAAACTGTCCTGCACCTCCTGATCGAACGGCCCCGGCGGGACGCCCGGGTCGGTATTGCGCAAATTGTATCCGCCGCTGCGGAAACCGCGTGTGTAGAGGCCGTAAACCTGAGTCCGGTCATCCGGCTTCCACTGTAGTCCGATTTTCGGCGTAAAGCTTTTCCAGTCATCGGAATCGACGAAGTTGGTATTGCAGATGAGCGCGGCCAGATTGCACCCGTCCGCCCGCAAGGTGCCCACGCGCACGAACTTGCGTTCCCAGCTGTAACGCCCCCCCAGATTGACCGTCAATGTGTCGGTAAAATGCCAGTCGGCAGAGGCAAAGATGCCCCATGTGGTCTGGTCTTGGGTCCCCCCACCCGAAACGATGCGGGTATTGTTCAGCAGATTGCGACGCTCGGCATACCTCAGATCCTGGGTAAAGTAGTATAGGCCGGTAGTAACCTCGACCGCACCGAATGTCCCGGCATAACGCAGCTCGTTGCTCAATTGCTTCTGCGCAATATTGAAGAAGCCGTTGAAGAACGATTGCGGCGTCCCATCGATATCGGTCGCCGTCCGCGACCGAAACTGACGATAGCCCGAGATATTCGTGATGACGCCGTCGCCCAGGCCGATATCGACATTCGTTTCGACGAGCGCCTGGTTCCAGACCGCCTTGTAGAAGCCCGGGAAGTCAATCGACAGACCAAAGGTGTTGCGTGGGAATACGGCGTGGCTTTGAACCGGGGCGCCGTCGCCATCGACATCGCCATGCTCGAAGCGAATATCCATGCGGAAATCGTCGCCGCCTTTGAAGGAGAGCGCCGGGCGGATGATCAGGTCGCGTGACTTGCCGAAACTCCTGCCGTCAAAGCGGTTTCGGAACCAGCCGTCGTCGTCGCTGTAGTATACCGCCAGCTTGGCAGCCAGGACGTCATCGATCAGCGGTCCCGTCACCATCCCACTGACGGTCTTCTTGAGCCCCGTTTCGACGGAAACCTTGGCATTGGCCCCAAAGGTGAAGCGGGGAAGGGTCGTGCGCATCACCACCGCGCCGCCTGTCACGTTACGGCCGAACAGCAATCCTTGCGGTCCGCGCAGCACCTCAACCCCCTCAAGGTCGAAATTGTCGAGGACGACGCCCGCATTGATCCCCAGATACATGCCGTCGACGAAGACGCCGACCGTAGGGTCGATCGAAGGGATGGTGCTGTTGATACCTAGGCCGCGGATCGTGAAGTTGGCGTAACCAGGCGCAGTGCCAACGCCGTCGAGCTGCACGTTGGGTACATCATAACTCAGGCTCTGGAGGTTCTGCACGAACTTCGCGTCGAGCTGAGCTTCCCCGAATGCGGTCATCGCGATGGCGACGTTCTGCACGCTCTCTGCGTAGCCCCGCTTGGTGGCCGTCACGACGATCTCTTCGGAAAGCGCCTCCGTCGCCGTCGGCCTCGCGGCTTCGGTCTGGCCAGAGGGTTGGGGCTCCGGCGTCGGCGACGCCACCGGTGCCGATTGTGCAAATGCCGATCCAGCCCAAACCAAGGCGACGGACGCGAACAGGCAATGTTTCATGGCCCCATCTCTCCCAAGAATTTATGATTATCGACCAACGGAGTCGCGTGGTCGGACGCGGTCGTCCAATTCAATATGCGGGCAATCTATTCCATCGTGTCATAAGTCGCCGGCTCCTGCCGGGGGTTGGACCGCGGCAAGGCTGTCGTTGATCGTCGTCGGGTATTCGGCATGCGTGAAATCGCTTATCTCGCACCAGTGACGCGCGATGTCGTCAGGCGTGAAATCCGCCATGTCGCCAAAGCGATGGCCCCGTGAGCGCTGCCATCGCAGTTTCGAGACATAGCCGGCGCCCACCTCGAAAAGGCCTTTGGTTTCGCTGCAATCCTCGTGAGCCAGCCAGCCTACCAATGGGCTGATCGCCTCCGGTCGCAGCCGCGTGAGCAAATCTTGCGGGAACACCGTTTCCGTCATCCGCGACGCTGCGATCGGAGCGATCGTGTTGACCCGAATATTCTTGGTGCGGCCCTCCTCCGCCAGCGCATTGGCGAGACCGAGAATGCCGAGTTTTGCCGCAGCGTAGTTGGCTTGCCCGAAATTGCCGTAGATGGCGGCGGCGGACGTCGTCATCACGACGCGGCCATAACCCTTGTCGCGCATCACCGGCCACGCCGCCTGCGTGACAGCGCGCGACCCGTTCAAGTGCACGTCGTGCAGCAGCGTCCAATCCTCATCGGTCATCTTACCGAAGCTGACGTCGCGCAAGATGCCGGCGTTGTTCACAACCACATCGACCGTGCCGAACGCATCGAGCGCGGTCGTGACGATCCGCGCGCCGTCCGTTACGGAATCGTAGTTCGCGACCGCCTCGCCACCGCCGCGGCGAATCTCCTCGACCACCCGGTCGGCGGCGGTCGACGAGCTGCCGTCGCCCATGCGCCCACCGCCAAGGTCGTTCACCACGACGCGAGCGCCGCGCGCACCGAACAGCAGCGCGTGCTGACGACCCAGCCCGCCACCGGCGCCGGTGACGATCACGACCCGGCCGTCGTAACGCAAAGTGTCGATCATCATCGTACCCTCCGTCAGCGAAACGCCCCGATGCCCGTCAACGCGCGCGCGATAATGAGCTTCTGGATTTCCGTCGTTCCATCCGGGATCGGACAGATGATCGCTTCGCGTGCCAGTCGCTCGACGATGAAGTCCCTCGTCACGCCGTTGCCCCCGTGGATCTGCAGAGCGTCGCGGGTGACGCCGATGGCCATCTCGGTCGCGAACCATTTGGCCATCGCGCATTCGGTTTCGGCGCGAATGCCGGCATCGACGAGCGCTATCGCCCGGTGCGTCAGCAGCCGTGCGGCATCGATCTGCGTCGCCATGGTCGCCAGCTTGTCGGCGATGAGCTGGTGGCCGGCGATCTTCCGACCATGCTGCGTGCGCTCCTTTGCATAAGCGATCGCCTCGTCCAGCGCGCGCCGGGCAATGCCGATGCTCCACATCGCCATGTGGCAACGCGCGATCTCGAACACCTTCAGCGTGTTGCGCAAGCCGTCCCCGGGCTGACCCAGCGTGTTGCCCGCGGGCACCCGGCAGTCGGTGAGAAAAATCTGCGCTGTAGACTGGCCGTTCAAGGCCATCTTCTCGATGTCGCGTACCTCGTACGGGCTTTCCGCGCGATCGATCAGGATGTGGCTGATTTCGTCATCGCCCGTGCGACAGGTGCAGATCAGTATGTCCGAATAGGCCCCGTTGGTGATCCACGTCTTCTCGCCGTTGATGATCCAATGGTCGCCGTCGCGCACCGCCCGCGTTTTCACCGCCGCCACATCGGAACCGACATCGGGTTCCGAGATTCCGATCGATACGAAGAGCTCACCTGCGACGAGGCCCGGCAAGTAGCGATCCTGCAAATCCGACGACGCGTTGCGCCTGATGAGCTCGATACCCACCGCGTTGATGAACCCCGGAATGGCAACGTCGAGCGACGAATAGACGATCTCTTCGAAGACCATCAGATGCGTCAGCCAGCCCATGTCGAGCCCGCCCCACTGCTCAGCATGCGGTGCCGTGATGTGACCGAACTGTGTCAGCTCACTGGTCCAACGCTGCATGAGCTGACGAGGGATGAAGCCCGGGCCATGGCCGCGGATTTCAGGTTCCAGTTTGTCGTCGAGGAAACGGCGGACGCTTTCGACCGCCATCCGCTGCTCTTCGTCTGGTTGGAATTCCATGCCCTCTGCTCCCTATCGACCGAGGATGGTGACTGCGACGACAGCCTCCTCCACGCCCACCACTCCGCCGCCGTTCTGCGCGATCGCGACACGGGCGCCGTCGACCTGCCGCGCGTCTGCTTCGCCGCGCAGTTGCCCGACCAATTCGTAGATCTGGGCAAGACCTGTTGCGCCGATCGGATGACCCCTGCTTTCGAGCCCGCCGGACGGGTTCACCGGCAGGCGACCACCAAGGACGGTTTCGCCGCGCTCAGCGGCGATGCCACCTTCGCCCGGCGGTACCAGGCCCAGCGCCTCGATTTCGATGATCTCTCCCATCGCAGTCGCATCGTGAACCTCGGCGACGTCGACGTCGGTCGGATCGACGCCAGCCGCTGCATAGGCACGGGCCGCCGCCAACCGGGTGACGTGCCGATCGTAGTCGCACGCGTCGCGTTCGGAACTGGTCTGCAACACCGATGCGAGGATCCGGATTGCGCGGCCGGGCGACACGGCAAGTTTGCGCAAGCCCGCTGCATTGCAGATGACGGCTGCGCTTGCGCCGTCGCTTATCGGCGAACACATCGGCAGCGTCAGCGGATACACGATCGGTGCCGCCGCCAGCACCGCCTCTACGGTAAAGGGGGTGCGATATTGTGCCAGCGGATTTCCGACCGAATGGCCATGGTTCTTGGCGGATACGGCAGCAATCTGTGCCTGTGTCGAGCCGTAGGTCTTCATGTGCGCGCGCGACATCGCGGCATAGATGTCCATGAAGACGCTGTAAGGCTGGGCAGACACCGAGCCATCCGGCACCGCGACGCCCTGACCCATCGCCAACAGAATATCGCGGTTCCGCGCGGTTTCATGCACGTCCCAAGCCCCGTCGAAAGCGCTGAACATCAGCGCCTTGTCGGGTGAGCACATCTTCTCGGCGCCGATCGCCAGCACGATGTCCGCCGCGCCCGAGCGGACATAGGCGTTTGCCATGTGCAGCGCAGTCGAGGCTGTCGCGCAGGCATTCTCGACATTCACGACGGGGACGCCGTGGATACCGATGGCGCGGGCGATGATCTCGCCGCGGATCATGTCCTGGCCTTCCATATGGCCCTGGACACAATTGCCGAAGAATACCGCCTCGATGTTCGCCGGCCCGCATCCCGCATCGGCGAACGCCTGTGCGCAAGCGTCGGCCGACAGCGCCTTCAAGCTCCGGTCCAATTGCCGACCGAACGACGTCATGCCGACGCCGGCGATGAAGACCTCGCTCATCGCCCTACGAACTCCGGCGGCCGTTTCGCCGCGAAGGCTGCCAGTCCCTCCTGCAGATCATACGAGTCTGCGTAGGCGGCGACGATCTCCATTTCTCGCCGCAAACCCTCCTCGTGCGAGCAGTCGACGGCGAGCGCCGCCAGCTCCTTCATGCGCGCCAGGCCAAGCGGGCTTTTCGCGGCCAGCGTCTCGGTCAGTGCCTGCGCGGTCTCCGCCAGCGCCGCCGCTGGCACGCAGCGGCTGACCAACCCCGCGCGCTCCATGTCCTGCGCGGAAATGGACTCGCCGGTCATCATGAGCCGAGTGGCGCGGGCAGCGCCGATCTTGCGCGGCAGGCGGATCGATCCGCCACCACCCGGAAGCAGCCCGTAGTTCGCGTGTGCGTCACCGAAGACAGCGTCGTCGGCCGCGATCACGATATCGCAGCACAGGACCAGTTCCAGTCCGCCGGCGAGCGCCAGCCCGTTGACCGCCGCGAT
>NZ_LSJO01000163.1:0-2715 GCF_001556735.1 Sphingomonas sp. CCH9-F2
CGCTGCCGGGCTGCCCGCCGATGCGGTGCAACTGGTGACGACGACCGATCGCGCCGCGGTGGGCGCGATGCTGGCGGCGGAGGGGGCGATCGACCTCATCATCCCGCGCGGCGGCAAGAGCCTGGTCGCGCGCGTCCAGGCGCAGGCACGGGTGCCGGTGCTGGCGCATCTGGACGGGATCAACCATGTGTTCGTGCATGCCTCCGCCGATGCGGCGATGGCGCGCGACGTCGTGGTCAACGCCAAGATGCGGCGCACCGGCGTATGCGGCGCGATGGAGACGCTGCTGATCGATCGCGGCTATCCCGATCCCGCCGCGCTGGTCGCTGCGCTGAAGGATGCCGGGTGCGTGGTGCGCGGCGATCCGGCCGAGGCGGCGTTCGGCGATCTGGTGGAGCCGGCGAGTGAGGCGGACTGGGACACCGAATATCTCGACGCGATCTGCTCGGTCGCGCTGGTCGACGGCGTCGAGGGCGCGCTGGCGCATATCGCGCGGCACGCATCGGGGCATACCGACGCGATCGTCGCCGCCGACGCGGACGTCGCGGAGCGGTTCCTGGCGGAGGTCGATTCGGCGATCGTGCTGTGGAACGCCTCCACCCAGTTCGCCGACGGCGGCGAATTCGGGCTGGGGGCGGAAATCGGCATCGCCACCGGGCGGCTCCACGCGCGCGGGCCGGTCGCGCTGGAGGGGTTGACGACGTACAAGTGGCTGGGCCGCGGGACCGGGCAGGTCCGGCCTTGATGGCAATTGCGGCGGGCGCGCGGTGACGCGCCGTATCGGGCTGATGGGCGGATCGTTCAACCCAGCGCATCGCGGGCATCGTCATATCGCGCTGGCGACGATCCGCGCGCTGGCGCTGAACGAGCTGTGGTGGATGGTGTCGCCGGGCAATCCGCTGAAGCCCGCGCGCGGCATGGCGCCGTTCGCCGCGCGGCTGGCGTCGGCGCGCGCGATGGCACGCCGCGCCCCGATCCGCGCCACCGATATCGAGGCGCGGCTGGGCACCCGCTATACCGCCGACACGCTGCGCGCGATCGTGCGGCGCTACCCGCAGCACCGCTTCGTATGGGTGATGGGGGCGGACAATCTGGCGCAGTTCGACCGGTGGCAGCGGTGGCGCGACATCGCGCGAACGATGCCGATTGCGGTCGTCGCGCGTCCGGGGTATGATGGCGATGCCCTCGCGGCCCCCGCGATGGGATGGCTGCGGCGCTTTCGGCGGCCCGCACGCCAGGCGAGGAATTGGCCCGAGTGGAGTGTACCAGCACTGGTGCTGCTGCGTTTCCGCCCCGACCCGACATCCGCGACTCAGCTTCGCGACGTCGATCCCGACTGGCATTTGCGTCACGTCGAACCCATGTCCCCCGCCACAACGGCAATCTGAGGAGCCATCTTGCCCGCCACCGAACCCGCCGAACGACCCGCTGCCGACACCGGCGATGGAGTCGAGGCGCTGCACCAGCTGGTCCTGCAGTCGCTGGACGACGATCAGGCGGTCGACACCATCTCGATCCCGCTGGCCGGCAAGTCGTCGATCGCGGACCATATGGTGATCGCCAGCGGCCGGTCGACGCGGCAGGTCGCGTCGATGGCGTCCAAGCTGGCCGAACGCATCAAGGGCGAGACCGGCCGCTCGGCGCGGATCGAGGGGCTGCCCAATGCCGACTGGGTGCTGATCGACGCGGGCGACGTGATCGTCCACCTGTTCCGCCCCGAGGTGCGCAGCTTCTACAATCTGGAGCGGATGTGGTCGTTCGGAGATGCGCCCGCGGCGACCGGCACCGCCTGACCATGACAGACCGCACGGCGGCGCGCTGAGGGCGTCGCCATGTTGCTGCATATCGTCGCGCGCGGACGGATCGGGCGATCGCCCGAGGCCGAACTGGTCGACCGCTATCTGAAGCGGATCGCCTGGCCGACGCGCGTCAGCGAATTGCCCGATCGCGGCGGGCGCGAGCCGGACCGCCCGCCCGCGCAGGGCCGCCGCATCCTGCTGGACGAAAAGGGCGAGGTGCTGGCGTCGATGGCGCTGGCCGAGCGGATCGGCCGCTGGCGCGACGACGGCGTGCGCGAGGCGCGCTTCCTGATCGGCGCGGCGGACGGCTTTTCCGATGCGGAGCGCGGCGAGGCAGACCTGCTGCTGTCGTTCGGGCGCGCCACCTGGCCGCACCTGCTGGCGCGCGCGATGCTGGCGGAACAATTGTTCCGCGCGACCAGCATCCTGGCCAACCATCCGTACCATCGCGAGGGGTGATGCGCGCGCGACGGGTGATCGTGCCGGCGGCGGCGATGCTGGCGATCGTGGCGGCGGGCGCGGCAACCGCTTATTCCGCCGCCGACCTGCGCGGCGCGAAGGCGGCGGTGGCGGCGGCGCAGCGGCGTGCCGCGGTACTGGACGCGCGCGCCGACCGCACCGCCGATCCGGCGGAACGCGCGCGGCTCCAGACGCAGGCGGTGGCCGCGCGCGTCGACGCTGCGGAGGCGGAGGTGACCGCGGGGCGGGTGCGACGCGGGTTGATCGACACGCTGTTGACGGCGCGGCGCGCGGCGCTGGCGGAGCAGCAGGGGCCCGTGGCGCAGCTTCTCGCGACGCTGACGTCGCTGGCGCGGCGCCCGGCGGTGGCGACACTGACCCAGCCGGGCAGCATCGACGATCTGGTGCATGTGCAGGCGGTGCTGTCGAGCACGCTGCCCGCGGTCGAGGCGCGCAC
>NZ_LSJO01000164.1:0-2581 GCF_001556735.1 Sphingomonas sp. CCH9-F2
GTGCTGGCGTCCTGCCGCAACCGACGCGCGCCTGTTCATCGTCGGCGATTCGCACGCCGGCGCCTACATCCG
Source organism: Sphingomonas sp. CCH9-F2 (assembly GCF_001556735.1). Lineage (NCBI taxonomy): Bacteria > Pseudomonadati > Pseudomonadota > Alphaproteobacteria > Sphingomonadales > Sphingomonadaceae > Sphingomonas > Sphingomonas sp. CCH9-F2. The sequence goes on from NZ_LSJO01000164.1 coordinate 73, forward strand.
TCTGGCCGCGACGATCGCGGCGCAGGATCGCCGCCCCGTAACGATCATGACCAAGGGCGGGTGCAAGCTGCTGCCGATCCTGCCCGACGATGTGACCCCATCGTGCACCGCGTTCGACGCCGCCGCGGTCGATGCGTTGCAGCAGGCGATGCGCCCTGGCGACACGCTGCTGGTATCGGCCTATTACACCCCGCGCGAACGCGACATCTGGGGCGACGTCCCCACCCCCGCCCGCCGCGACCCGGCGATCGAGGCGCAGTTGCGTGCCGATGCGATCGCGCGGCTGCGCCGATGGCGCGCCGCCGGTCTGGCGGTGGTGCTGGAAGGGCCGAAGCCGACGATGCCGACCGCCGCCTTCCGCTGCGCCGACTGGTTCAACCGCACCAGCGCCTATTGCGCGCACGGCGACCGTGTCGACCGCACGACCGTGCTGCACCGCTCCGCCTTCGCGCATGCCGCGCTGGCGCAGATCGCGGCGGCGGTGCCGGGGGTGCGACTGTGGGATCCGATCCCTGGGCTGTGCGCCGGTCCCGTCTGCCCCGCCTATCTCGACGGTAAGCCGCTGTATTTCGACACCGATCATCTGAGCGGCGCGGGCAACGAGCGGCTGGTGCCGCTGCTGCGCCGCGAACTGGCCGCCGCGCCTGCCCACACACCCGTCAACGACACCCGCCCGGCGCTGCCGGCCGTCACACGCCCACAGGAGTAATCATGGCCAACCTGATCGTCACCGGCGGTGCCGGCTTCATCGGAGCGAACTTCGTCCACCACTGGCGGCGCGTGTCGCCGCAGGACAGCATCGTCGTGCTCGATGCGCTGACCTATGCCGGCAACCCCGCGAACCTCGACGGGCTGGACGGGGTCGAACTGGTCGAAGGCGACATCTGCGACACTGCACTGGTCAGCCGGCTGATCGACGATCACGCCGTCGACACGATCGTCCACTTCGCCGCCGAAAGCCATGTCGACCGCTCGATCACCGGCCCCGATGCCTTCGTCACCACCAATGTCGTCGGGACCCACAGCCTGCTGAAGGCGGCGAAGGCCGCGTGGCTGGATCGCGGCACCGGCACCCCGCACCGTTTCCACCACGTGTCCACCGACGAGGTATACGGATCGCTGGAGCCGAACGATCCGGCGTTCAGCGAGACGACCCCCTACCAACCCAATTCGCCCTATTCGGCGTCGAAGGCCGGGTCCGACCATCTGGTGCGTGCCTATCACCACACCTACGGGCTGGAGACGACGACCAGCAATTGTTCGAACAATTACGGCCCGTACCAATTCCCGGAAAAGCTGATCCCGCTGTTCACGCTCAACGCGCTGTCGGGCAAGCCGCTGCCGATCTACGGCGACGGGATGAACGTACGCGACTGGCTGCATGTTGAGGATCATTGCCGGGGGATCGAGCTGATCCTGCGCAACGGCCGCATTGGCGAGACCTATAACGTGGGCGGCGGGCAGGAACTGCCCAACATCCAGGTGGTGGAGGAAATCTGCCGCGGGATCGACGCCGCCTTCGCCGCCGATCCGTCGCTGGCACAGCGTTTCCCGAACGCCCCCGCCGCGCAGGGCCGCCCCACCGCCGACCTGAAGACCTACGTCACCGACCGAAAGGGGCATGATCGCCGCTACGCGATCGACGAGACGAAGATCCGCGGCGAGCTGGGCTACGAACCGGCGCGCGACTTCCCGCAGGGCTTTGCCGAGACGCTCGCCTGGTATCTGGCGAACGAGGGCTGGTGGCAGCCGCTGGTCGCGCGCGCGGCGCTCGCGGCCTGATCGACAGCGGGAGGACGGGCCAATGGCACGCGCACGGCCGCACATCCTGTGCGTGCACCAGGGCGGCGAACTCTACGGTTCGGATCGCAGCTTTCTGCAGGCGGTGCAGGCGATCCGCAGCGGCTGGCCCGATGCGTGGGTGCGCGTCGTGCTGGCGGTCGATGGCCCGTTGCGCCCGCTGCTGGCGAAGGTCGCGGACGAGGTGATCGCGCGCGACCTGTGCATCCTGCGGCTCGCCAATCCGGTATCGACCGCGCTGAAGGGCACGGTCGCCCTGCCGTGGTATCTGGCGCAGGCCGCGCGCGACATCGCGCGGGCCGACCTTGCGTACATCAACACCACCGTCGTCGCCGATCATATCATCGCCGCGCGGATGGCGCCGGCCAAGTCGATCATCCACGTCCGCGAAATCCCCAAGCCGCGCGCGATGCCGGTGATCCGCGGGCTGTGCCTGGCCTCCGGCGCGGGGCTGATCTACAATTCGGCGGCGACGCGCGATGCCTTTGCGATGCCGGCGGGGCGGCGACAGGCGGTGATCCACAACGGGGTGGACCGCGTCCCCGATGCCGGCCCGCCCGCGGTGCCCGACGCCTTCACCACCGATCGCCCGCTGCGGATCGCGATGCTGGGGCGGATCAACGACTGGAAGGGGCAGGACCTGCTGATCGACGCGGCGGCGCGGCTGCCCGCGCAGGCGCGCACGCGGCTGCGTGTGCGGATCGTCGGC
>NZ_LSJO01000165.1:0-7432 GCF_001556735.1 Sphingomonas sp. CCH9-F2
GTCCCGCCGGGGTCAGCGCCGCGTGGCCACTGGTGGAAGCCGGCGTGCGCGTCCTGATGCTCGACGCGGCGGACACGGAATTGCCCGCCAGCCCCACGCATGCGACGCTGGCGCACTGGCGCGCCGACCCGCACCGCTGGCAGGCGGAAATCGGCCGTGACGGCGCGCTGGCGGACAGCGCGATGTCGCCCAAGTTCGCCACCCCGCTCGCCCGCGCGACGCTGGCCGGGTTCGATACCGCCGCGGGTCTGTCGACGCGGGACTATGTTGCGGTCGGCGCGCTCGCCGCGGGCGGGCTGTCGCGGATCTGGGGTGCGCTCGCCGCCCGCTACGGTGCCGAGGACCTCGCCGCCTTCCCTGCTGACCTCGGCCCCCATTACGACCGCGTCGCACGTCGCATCGGTGTCAGCGGCGGCGATCGGCCTGACCCCGCCGCACTGACGCCGCCCGCCGCACGGTTCGCAGCACGCCACATGGCGCGCAGAGACGGCGGATTCGATCTTCGCGCTGCCCCCAATGCGGTGCTGGTCGGCGAGGAGCGCGAAGGGCGCGGCGCCTGCACCGCCTGCGGCCTGTGCCTGCACGGGTGCGCGCGCGGCAGCATCTATCATGCCGCAACCGAACTGCCCGCGCTGCGTCGCTTCCGCCATTTCACCTATCGCAGCGGCATGCGCGTCGAACGACTGGCGAGCGATGCGGGAATGAACGTCGTGGAGGCACGCGCGGGTGCGCAATCGCTGCGGTTCGCCGCGCCGGTGGTGGTGCTGGCGGCGGGTACGCTGATGACGACCAGCCTGGCCGTGCGCCGGATGGGGCTGGCGGGGCGGCCTTTGCGGCTGGAAAGCAATCCGGTCGGCGGGATCGCCTTCCTGATGCCGCACCTGATCGGTCGAGCGCTGCCCGATCGTTCGTTCGGCCTGGGACAATTGTTCTACACGCTGGCAACCGAGGCGGGCGTCGAGGCGGCAGGCGTCTTCTATGGCGCGGATACGCTGCCGCTCGCCGCGATCGCGGATCGCCTGCCCTTCACTCGCGCGACCGCACTGCGCACCGCGCGCGCGCTGGCACCGGCGCTGCTGCTGGCAACCGGCTACCTGCCCGGGCGCTTCAGCGACAATGTGCTGACGATCGAGGAGGATGGCGCCGCCGGCCGGATGACGATCCGCGGCCACCAGACCGATACGGCGACAGGCCTGCTGCGCGCCAGCTTCGCGCAACTGACGCGCCACGCCCGGCGCCGCGGCGCATTCGGGGTGCCGGGGTCGCTGCAACTGCTTCCCCCCGGAGCCGATGCGCATCCCGCGGCAACGCTGCCGATGGGCGGTATCGGCCCCGCAGCGACCGATAACATGGGGGCGCTCACCAACGTGCCGGGCGTCTTCGTAGCGGACGGCGCGGCACTGCCCTTCCTTTCAGCGCGCCACCCGACCCTGACGATCATGGCCAATGCCGATCGCATCGCCGGAGCACTGGCCCGCCGCCTCTGCTCGACACCAGAGCTCCGGCGGGCAGGCTAGCCCATGATTCCGCGCTTCGGCCGCGCCGATGTCCTCGCCGTCCTGCTTTTCCTGCTGGTCAGCGTACATTATGCCGTCGCCTCCATCACGCTTGCCGCAAGCGCCCCGCTGTGGATGGACGAGGTGCTGGCGGTACGCACCGCGCGGCTGACCGATCCGGCGGCGATCTGGCATGCATTGGTGCACGGCGCCGAGTTTTCCCCGCCCCTTTACGACATGCTGCTGGGGCGGCTGCATGCACTGGGGGTCGACACGCCGATTGGCTGGCGCCTTCCGTCGATCGTGGCGGGCTATGCCGCCGCGATCGCGCTCGGTTCGATCGCATGGCGACGATATGGACGGGTGCCTGCAGCGCTGGCGGCCGGGATAGTGCTGTCTTCGGGCCTGTTCGCCTATGCGGTACAGGCGCGCCCCTATGCGCTGCTGATCGCCGTCTTCGCGCTGGCGCTGGCGATACGCGAACGGCCCGCCGGCGCGCAGCCGTCACCCAGGCGCTGCGCGCTTCTGGCGCTGTTGCTGGTGGTGATGGTGGCGCTGCATTTCTACGCGTTGCTGCTGGTCGCGGTGCTGGTCGCGATCGAACTGGCGGAACGTCGACCGCCATCGCGGGGCGTGCTGGCCGCGAGCGCCGTCGCGGCGGCTTCGATCGCCGCCTGGTTGCCGATCCTGGTCGCGGCACATCACTACAGCGGCGCCGATACGGGGGCACCCGGCTATTACGCGCGCCCGACGCTGGATGCGTTGCTGTCGAGCTACGCACTGACGCTCGGCTGGCCTGCCCTGTTGCTGTTGGGCTTGCTGATCATCGTCGCGCTGCGCCGCGCGCGGGCGCTGCCGGTGCCCGTTCCCGCGTTGGGCCTGTTGACGGTGCCGCTGGTCGTGTTCGCCTTCGCATTGCTGGTCAGCCACAGCTTTACCGACCGCTATGTCGTATCTGCCGCGCTGGGGGCCGGATTGCTCGCCGCCTGGCTGGTCGCGCGACTCGACGAAAACCGCGGGGCGATAGGCCTCGTGGCGCTGGCGCTGCTCGTCCCGGGCAATGATGCGGGGCGTTGGGGCGGGGAGATCGCCAAGCGCGACCGGCTCGACGCGCTCGATGCGGTCGCGCGCGTACCGGGCAACGCCCCCATCGTCACCGGCAGCGGACTGCGCTTCCTGGAAATAGCGGAGAATGCGCGCCCCGAGATCGCGCGCCGCCTTGTCTATCTCGACACGCCGGACATTCCCTCGCCCGATCCCACCAACCGGAACCAGGTGCTGCGCTGGGCTGCGATCGATCCGCGTGTGCGCGTCGCGCCGGCGCGTGACTTCACCTGCGCGCACCCCGCATTGTGGCTGTTCGCGCAACCGGGACCGGGAGGCGCGGACACACTGCCTGACTGGTTCGCGCGTCGCTTCGACATGCCTGATCCACCGGCACGCCGCGCAACGGTGAGGCCCGTGCGCATGCCGTACTGCCGCGGACAGTATCGATAGAATAGCCGGTGATATTGTCGTCGCCGATCGCCCGCCTGCGCACATGCCCGATCCCCCGCCGGCGGGACCGGCTGCGGATCGGCATCTCGTCATATGCGACGTTCACCGATGACGGGACATTGCCGGGCGATCAGAAATCCGCTTCGTACCCGGCCACTGCCTCGAGCGACGGACCGGTCGGGCGGCGGGGAAGGCAAGGGGGAACGACAATGCAGGGTCCTACCACCGATCACAGCGCCGCCGACTGGCGTGCGCCGGACTGGTTCACTCCGCGCCGCGCTTGGTGGGCGGGGGCAGGCGTCTATGCGCTGCTGTGCGTCCTGGCCTATGTCGTCGTGCGGCCCCCGACGCTCCTGTACATTACCGACTATTGGGAACATCGCGCGATCGTGGCGGAGGTGATCCGCCACGGCCTGCATCCGCTCGACCCGATCTATGCCGAAGGGGCTTCCTCGCGGCAGTTCACGCCATGGACGTTCCTGCTCGCCTATGTCGCGCGCTGGACCGGTTGGGGCGTCGACACCGCGATGATGCTGGGGGCGCTGTTGGTGTCGGCGCTGTTTCTGGCGGGCATTCACGCCTTCGCCCGCGCCTATTACGCGCACCGTTGGGCACCCGCCGTTCTGCTGGCCACCGTGACCTGCGCCTGGGGCGTGCCGCCGCTGATCTGGACGGGTTTTCATCCGCTACGCTCGCAACTGCACGGCAATTACTATCCGGCGGAATTGGTGTTCGCGCTAACCTTTCTGGGATGGGCCGCTGTGGTGAGGCTGCTGCGTGCCCGACAGCGCGGCATCGCCGCCGGGGCGCTGGCGCTGGCGCTGGTGGCACTGGTAGCGATCGCGATCGTCACGCATCCTCTCAACGCCCTGTTCCTGCTGGCCGGCGCGACGGCTCTGGCGGTGTTCGATCCGGGGATAGCAATCGCGCGGCGCGGCATGGTGCTTGCGTTGCTGACGACAGGGATCGCCGTCAGCACGCTTTGGCCGTGGTTCAACCCACTGGATCTGGCCGGGCCGGGGACGGTCCGCGGACAGGCGACGTTCAACGATTTCCCCTTCTTTTACAATCCGCTGTTCGTCATCGCGATGCTGTGGCCCGCGATGGCGGCATTGCTGGTCCTGCCGGGGCAACTGCGTGCGGCGCGCACGCGCGTGCCGGCGCTGGCGTTCCTGGCGATCTTCGCCGGCTATCTCGCCGGCGCGGCCGCCGACCTGTCGGTCGCGCACCGCTTCCTCGATTATATCGCGCTGGCGCTGCAGATGATGCTGACGTGGCTGATACTGGATCTGATCGATCAGCGCCCGCCGGCGGCGCCGCTCGATGCGCTGTCGCCGACATCGTGGCGGGTCGCGCGCTGGATCGCCGGGCTGCTGATCGCCGCGCATCTAATGCTGGGTGTCCAGCAGGTGATCCAGCCGTGGGCGCTGGCGGGACCGCCCCAGCCGCTGCGCCCTATCCTAGACGAGGGACCCCGGGTCCATGCCGCGCTGCCGCCAGGCGCACGGGTGATCGGGTGGGACAGCGCAGCGCTGGTGATGCCGGCGTTCGGGACGACGGTAGCTGCGTTTCCGCGACCGATGCCGCTCAGCCCGACCGACGCCGCGCGCCAGGCCGACGTCCGTCGCTTCTTCGACTATCGCCTCCCGGACTGCGATCGCCGCGCGATTGCCGCCCGCTGGGGCGCCACCCGCGCCGTTTGGCTGGTACATGAGGTGGGACCGCGGATCCAGCGCAGGCTCGCCGCGTGGGGACCGGTCGCGACACCCGTCGGCCGCTGGCGCGTCGTCGCGATTCCGCGACCGTGCGTCGGCGCCTCCTCGACGCGGTAAGCCGTCCGCGCAGCGGACCCGGGGGCTATCCAGTCGACCGGTCCGGTGCACCGCTTGATCCCGGGCGCGTCCCCGCCGTCTCGGAACATGATGCAGGGACCGTATTGGTGCGATGTCGATATCTCGGCATGTCCACCGCGTCGTCACCCCGACAACGCCCACGGATCGATCGGGGCGGCGCGGATCCAGCGGGTGGCGAGCCATTTGGTGCCGGCCAGCACCGGTTGCCCGGCGTGGCGGCTGAGCGGGTCGGGGCGACCATCGGGCAGCGTGTTGCGGAACAGCAGCGCGTCGCCGGGCACCGGTACGACGGAGAGGCCGGGTGCGGGAAAGTGCGTGTCGCCGCCGCGATATCCGGCGTTGAGATAGAGCAGCATCGTCATCACGCGCTGGTTCGCGGCACCCGCCATCGTATCGAGATGCGGACGATATTGCTGCCCCGGGCGGTAGCGCAGCACCGTCAGCGGCTCGCCCGCGGCGATATCTGTGCCGCTGGCCGCCGCGATCCGCGCGTTGATCGCGCGGACCACCATGTCCTCGTTCGCGGGGCCGATCGCGGCATCGTCGGCGGTGCGTACCGGATGCGTGACCCAGCGCCCGCTCGCCGGGTCGATCACCCGCGCGGGCGCCAGCATCGGCGCCGCCACGCCCGCAACATGCGCGCATTCGGCCGCCGACAGGAAGCCGCGGAACCGCACCACCCGCGGCGCATCGCATAGCAGCTCGCCGACCGGCGCACGCACCGGCCGCCCCGCCGCGTCGATCGTCATCGCATCGACCAGCGCCAGCTGCGCCGCCGCGACCGGATCGCCAGCCGCCGCGACGCGCAGCAGCGCCAGCGCCCCGCGCCAGTCGGGCGCGGCGGCGCCACTGCCATTCGCGGTCAGCGCCACCTGCATCAACGCGGCGTCGACATGCCCGATCGCGGCGGCGCGGGCGAGCAGGGCGCGCGCCACGGTCAGGTCACGCGGCAGCGGCGTGCCGACGAGCCGCCACACCGCCAGCTGCATCAGCGCATCGGCATCCCCTGCCGCACCGGCATGTTCGAGGACCGCGGCGGCGGCAGTCGCATCGCCAGTCTCGGCCAGGCTGCGCGCCCGTTCGGCGGCGGATCGGGACGGGGTCAACGGCGGTCTCCCGGAACGGGGGCGGCACGCGCCCGTGCCTCACGACGAAAGGGGCCGGCGCGTTCCCGCTCCGGCCCCCCCAATGTCGGTATCCGGCGCGCGGATTCAGAAGCGCGCGCGGAACCCGGCGTAGAAGAACCGGCCACGGTTGTCGTAGATGCCCGAGCCTTCGCCCACGCCCGTCAGCCCATAGGGCGGATCGACGTCGCCGATGTTGGTGACCCCGCCGTAGAAGTTGAACCGGTCGGTCATCTCCAGGTCGAAACGCACGTCATTGTACGTCACCGCCGGATATTTCGCGATTTCCGCATAATCGGGGTTCTGCGGCGGCTCGCCGTTGACACTGTTATAATCCTCGAACGTATTCAGGTACATGCCGCCGATCCAGCGCAGCGTGTGCCCGATCGTGAAACGCCCGAACTTCAGGTCGGTGTTGATGTTGAACTGGTCCTGGGGATAGCTCAGTTCGTTGAGCAGCACGTTGCGGTAATCGGGGCGCGCCGGGTCGGTGTAATCGTCGCGCTGGAACACGTGACTCCACACGCCCTTCAGATTGGCGCGCACCACGCCGAAATCGTGGTTGTAGCCGACCTGCGTATCGAGGCCCCGCGCCTTCAGCCGCGCATAATTCTGCGGGAGGTCCTGGTACGTCCCCTCAAGGATCTGGAACGGGATCTCGCCGTTCGGTCCGCCGTCCGCGCCCGCCCGCTGGAACAGCGCGCAGAACTGGTTGTCGAGCGTGGGCGAATCGTAACAGGCGTTGAGCGCCTGCTGCACCGCGGGCGAGGTGATGACGTTGTTGACGGTGATGTCGTAATAATCGACCGACACCGCCAGCCCGGGGATGAAGCTGGGCTGGAACACCCCGCCCAGCGTCAGCGCATTGGATTCCTCGGCGCGCAGGTTGGCATTGCCGCCGCTCTGGATCTCCAGCGAGGCGGTGTAGACATAGTCATAGCCGTCCGGGCGGCCGGCCGCGGCGCAATTGGCGGCGCGGGTCGCCGATCCGGTGTTGATGTTGCGCGTCGAGCACGGATCGTTGGGCGCCGGGGTGTAATTCTGCCCCAGTGGCGCGAACTGTTCGCCCAGGTACGGCGCACGCACCGACCGCGAATAGCCGCCGCGCAGCATCAGGTCGCTGACCGGGCGCCAGGTGGCGTTGCCGTTCCACGCCCATACGGTGCCGGTCGATCCCTTGTAATCGGCGACGCGCGCCGCGCCGGTCAGCGTCAGTTCCTTGATGAAGAACACGTCCTTGATGAGCGGGACGGACACCTCGCCATAGGCTTCCTTCACTTCGAACGCGGGCGCGCGGAAGCTGGGAATGGCGTTGTAGAAGGCGTAACCCGCCTGCGTCAGCGGATCGAGATCGTAGCTCAGCGTCTCGCGACGATATTCGGCGCCGACCGCGAAGCCGACCGGCCCGCCGGGGAGCGAGAAGAGCTGGCTCAGATCGCCCGACACGAACGCGCTGCCGACG
>NZ_LSJO01000166.1:0-514 GCF_001556735.1 Sphingomonas sp. CCH9-F2
CCGCCAGCACGCCGAGCACCGACCATAACGGCCCGCCCGCGACGATCAGCACCAGCACCGCCGCCACCGACGCGATCGACGACCATCCGCTCGCCAGCGCCAGCGTGCGGAACGCGCCGCCCGCCTGCAACAGCGCGCTTTCCGGCATTCGCGCCAGCCGCACCGCCGCCACCGCCATCCACGCCGCCGCCGCGCTGCCCACCACCGCCAGCGGATAATGCGGGAACAGCACGTGCGGCGCGACCGTCAGCACCCCCGCCAGCAGCACCGCCGTCGCCACCCAGATCGCGATCAGCACCAGCCGGAAGAACCGTACCGCCGACCGCGCGGTGTCGATCCGACCCTGCGCGATCGCGCCAGCCATGCGCGCGCGCTCGTAATCGGTCAGCGCGTTCATCGCGACCATCACCGGACGGATCGCCAGCGCCCCCGCCGCGATCGGCGCAAAGGCATCCGGCCCCATCAGCGCGGTCACGCAATAAGCATGGGCATTGGCGGTCGCCTCGGTGGTCGC
>NZ_LSJO01000167.1:0-13792 GCF_001556735.1 Sphingomonas sp. CCH9-F2
GCCCGTCGCCGCGTTGCTGGTCGTCATCCCGCAGATCCTGTCATGAGGACGGTGACGATCCTGGGGGCGACCGGCTCGGTCGGCACCTCCACGCTGGATCTGGTCGAGCGCGAGCCGGAGCGGTTCCGCGTCCGCGCGCTGACCGCGCACCGCGACGTCGCCAAGCTGGCCGCCGCCGCGATCCGCACGCGCGCCGAGCAGGCGGTGGTCGCCGACGAGGGCTGCCTGCCCGCGCTGCGCGATGCGCTGGCCGGCACCGGCATCGCCGCGGCGGGCGGGGAGCAGGCGGTGTGCGAGGCGGCCGGGTCGGGCGCCGACTGGACGATGGGCGCGATCGTCGGCTGTGCCGGGCTGAGGCCGGTGCTGGCAGCGATCGAGCGCGGCGGCACGGTGGTGCTGGCCAACAAGGAACCGTTGGTGTCCGCGGGCGCGATCGTGATGGCCGCCGCGCGCGACCATGGCGCGGCGGTGCTGCCCGCCGACAGCGAGCATAACGCCATCTTCCAGTGCCTGGACATGGCGCGGCCGGAGCGGGTCCGGCGCATCATCCTGACCGCCAGCGGCGGGCCGTTCCGCGACTGGTCGCTCGACCGGATGGCGTCGGTGACCCCGGCACAGGCGGTCGCGCATCCCAATTGGTCGATGGGCGCCAAGATCTCGATCGACAGCGCCACGATGATGAACAAGGGGCTGGAACTGATCGAGGCGGCGGTGCTGTTCCCGGTGGAGCCGGCGCGGATCGAGATCGTGATCCACCGCCAGTCGGTGATCCACTCGATGGTCGACTACGTCGACGGATCGATGCTGGCGCAGCTGGGGCCGAGCGACATGCGGGTGCCGATCGCGCATTGCCTGGCCTGGCCGGACCGGATGGCGACTCCGATGGAACCGCTGGACCTGGTGAAGCTGGGCCGGCTCGACTTCGAGGCCCCCGATCCGGTGCGGTTCCGCTCGCTCGCGCTCGCCCGCGCGGCGGTCGAGACGGGCGGCGCGCGCCCCGCGATCCTGAACGCCGCGAACGAGGTGGCGGTGGCGGCATTTCTGGCGGGTAACATCGCGTTTCTTGAAATCGCCGCAATCGTGGACGATACGTTGCAACGCTATGACCCGGCCGCGCCGGACACGCTCGACGAGGTGTTGCACGTCGATGCGCGGGCGCGGGAGTTCGCCGGTGAGCGCGTGAAGGATTGCGTGGCTTGATCCAGACCCCCGGACTGCTGCTGACCCTGCTGGCCTTCGTGCTGGTGATCGGTCCGCTCGTCTTCGTGCATGAGCTCGGCCATTATGCCGCCGGCCGCTGGTTCGGGATCAAGGCGGACGTCTTCTCGATCGGGTTCGGGCGCGAGATCGCCGGCTGGACCGACCGGCGCGGTACGCGGTGGAAGGTCGCGTGGCTGCCGCTGGGCGGCTATGTGAAGTTCGCCGGCGACATGAATCCCGCCGGGCAACCGGATGCCGACTGGCTGGCGCTGCCCGCCGAGGAACGCGCCCGGACGTTCCAGGCCAAGCCGGTGTGGCAGCGCGCGATCGTCGTTGCCGCGGGACCGGTGGTCAATTTCGTGCTGGCGGTGCTGATCCTGGCGGGCTTCGCGCTGGCCTATGGCGATGCGCAGACCCCGGCGGTGGTGGGGCAGGCGATGCCCGGCACCGTCGCCGCGCAGGTCGGCCTGCGCACGGGCGACCGCGTCACCGCGCTGGGCGGGCGTCCGGTCGAGACGTTCGAGGACATGGTGCGGTTCGTGAAGATCCGCGCGGGCGAGCGGGTGCGCGTCGATTACGTGCGCGACGGCACGCCGATGCATGTCGATGCGACGATCGCGACGCAGGTGCAGCGCGACCGCTTCGGCAACGAGTTCCGCGTCGGCCTGCTCGGCATCCGCCCGGCAGCGCCGGTGGTGCGGCAGGTCGGCGTGCTGGAGGCACCGGTAATCGCGGTCCAGCGCACCGGGCAGATCGTGCAGATGATGGTCGAGACGATCGGCCAGATCGTCAGCGGGCGGCGTTCGGTGAAGGAACTGGGCGGCCCGCTGTCGATCGCGAAGGTGTCCGGCGAACAGATCACGCTGGGGCCGGAGGCGTTCGTTTTCCTGATCGCGCTGGTTTCGATCAATCTGGGGTTCATCAACCTGCTGCCAGTGCCGATGCTGGATGGCGGGCACCTGCTGTTCTATGCGATCGAGGCGGTGCGACGGCGACCGGTGGCGCCGCAGACGATGGAATGGGCGTATCGCGGCGGATTGATGGCGGTCCTGGCGCTGATGCTGCTGGTCACGTTCAACGATCTCGGCAACTTCGGCCTGTGGCGGCATCTGGCCGGCTTGATCGGTTGACGAAGGTAAGGCAGGGCGACGCGGCGGCGCTCTGCGGTTTCTCTCGGGTGGGATTTTGGTGACGGTGCTCAACGTTTCGACTTCGCGGGCGCGTGCCTCGGCGACCTTGCTCGGGTGCACGATGCTGGCGGGCGTCCCGCTCGCCGCATCGGCGCAGACCATGCCGGCGGTCACGCCGGCCCCCGCATCGGCACCGGCCGCCCCCGTGGCGGCCCCGGTGGCCGCGACCAAGGTCATCAAGACGCTGCGCGTCGACGGCACGCAGCGGATCGAGCCGGAAACCGCGCTCAGCTATACCAAGCTGCGGCAGGGGCAGGCGTACACCAACGAGACGCTCGATCAGGCGATCAAGGACCTGTACGCCAGCGACCTGTTCGCCGACGTGACGATCGCGGGCGCCGACACCGGCGACATCGTGATCCGCGTGCGGGAGAACCCGATCATCAACCGCGTGATCCTGGAGGGCAACAAGCGCCTGAAGGAAGACAAGATCACGAAGGAGATCCGGCTGAAGCCGCGGCAGATCTTCACCCGGTCCGCGGTCCGCGCGGACGTGGCGCGGATCGTCGAGCTGTATCGCCGCCAGGGCCGCTTTGCCGCCAGCGTCGAGCCGAAGATGGTCAGCCTGGACCAGAACCGCGTCGACGTGGTGTTCGAGATCACCGAGGGTCCGAAGTCGAAGGTCCGCCAGATCAACATCCTGGGCAACGAGGTGTTCAGCGACAGCAAGCTGCGCGCGCAGATGGCGACCAAGGAAGCGCGCTTCTTCCGCTTCCTGTCTTCCGGCACCTCCTACGACCAGGACCGGCTGGCCTATGACCAGCAGAAGCTGCGCCAGTTCTACCTGACCGAAGGCTATGCCGATTTCCGCGTGACGTCGGCGGTTGCCGAGCTGACCCCGGACCGCAAGGACTTCATCATCACCTATGTGGTGGAGGAAGGCCCGCGCTACAAATTCGGCGACGTCACCGTCGACAGCGATATCCGCGATTTCGACGGGAAGAAGCTGGCCGCGACGCTGCCGGTCAAGAAGGGCGAATGGTATAACGCCAAGATGGTGGAGGACACCGTCGACAACCTGAGCGAGACCGCCGGGCTGTTCGGCTATGCCTTCACCGAGGTCAGCCCGGAATTCCAGCGTGACCGTGACGCGCTGACCATGTCGATCAATTTCCACATCGGCCAGGCGCAGCGCACCTATGTCGAGCGGGTCGATATCACCGGCAACACCCAGACGCAGGACAAGGTGATCCGCCGCGAGGTGCGCCTGGCGGAAGGCGATGCCTTCAACAGTTTCCAGGTGAAGCGGTCGCAGGACCGCATCAACTCGCTGGGTTATTTCCAGGACAAGTTCGAGATCAAGCAGACGCCGGGGTCCGCCCCCGACCGCGTCCTGCTGGAGGCGAACGTCGAGGAGAAGTCGACCGGCGAACTGCAGCTGTCGGCGGGCTTCTCCAGTCTGGAGCGGTTCATCATCCAGGCCAATATCACGCAGAACAATTTCCGCGGTAAGGGCCAGACGCTGCGTGCCGGCGTCAATTATTCCAGCTATTCCAAGTCGATCGAGCTGGGCTTTACCGAGCCTTATGTCTTCGATCGCAACATCGCGCTGGGCGTCGACATCTTCCGCCGCGACTTCAACGCCTTCAACTTCATCGGCACCGATCGTAACACCACCTACAGCCAGGTATCGACCGGTTTCCAGGTGCGCACCGGCGTGCCGCTGACCGAATATTGGCAGCTCGCCGGCCGCTACACCTTCTCCTATGATGAGGTCGGGCTGGACCAGGCGACCTTCTTCACCAACGGCGCGTGCGACCGGCTGAAGGCGGGCAATTACCTGTGCGACGCGCTGGGCAACCGCCTGACGTCGAGCGTTGGCTACTCGCTGATCTTCGACAGCCTCAACAGCCGGCTGCGGCCGACTGCCGGGCAGCGGTTCACCTTCAGCCAGGATTTCGCCGGCCTGGGCGGCGACGTGCGCTACATCCGCACCCGGCTGGAAGGGTCGAAGTTCTGGGGTCTCGGCGGCGGCTTCGTCGCGTCGCTGACCGGCGAGGGCGGCTATATCCATTCGCTGGAATCGTCGCGCGGACCGGGGATCGACAAGATCCGCATCACCGACCGCTTCTATCTGGGCGAGCCGCAGTTCCGCGGCTTCGACATCCGCGGCGTCGGCCCGCGCGTGCTGCGCCAATATTATACCAACGACGCCAGCGGAAAGCAGGTGCTGGTCACCGACCGCGACCAGATCGTCGATGACGCGCTGGGCGGCCGCGCCTATTACCTGGGCAAGCTGGAGCTGGAGATACCGCTGGGCGCCGGTGCGCGCGAACTGGGGCTGCGCCCGTCGATCTATGCGCAGGTCGGCAGCCTGTTCAACATCACTCGCCCGCTGCCCACCGCGACGTTCCCGACCACCACCGATGCGGCGGGCAACACGGTCGTCCTGCCGCTGCCGCAGCGCGACACGGCGGGCAACCCGCTGTTCACCTATGTCAATGCCGGCGGCCTGTCGGTACAGACGTCGTGCGCCGCGGGTATCCCGGATGCGTCGGGGACGTGTAACGGCGTGGTGCCGAACAGCCCGCTGATCGCGTCGCAGCCGTTCAAGGAAACCTTCCTGGGCAATTCGGCCCAGCCGCGCGTTTCGGTCGGCATCGGCGTCAACTGGAATTCGCCGTTCGGGCCGCTGCGCATCGATCTCGCCAAGGCGCTGGTGACGCAGCCGGGCGACGACAAGAAACTCGTCACCTTCAACGTAGGGACACAGTTCTGATGACGACCTTCAAGACCCTTCTCCTCGCCGCCGCGCTCGCCGCGCCGGCCGCGATCGTCTCGACCAGCGCCACTGCGCAGGTGGGCGGCGTCGCCGTGGCCGATCCCGAAGCGGCGGTCGCCAATTCGAAGGCATGGGCGACCGCCCGCACCCAGATCCAGACGACCTACAAGGCGCAGATCGACCAGGCGAACGCGCGTCGCCAGGCGATCTCGACCGAACTGCAGCCGCTGGTCGACGCCTACCAGAAGGCCGCCGCCGCCCCCGGCGCGACCGAGGCATCGCTGCGATCGCAGGCGACCGCGATCCAGACCAAGGAGCAGGCCGGCAATGCCGAGCTGCAGCGCCTGACCGCGCCGGCCAGCCGCGCGCAGGCCTATGCGCTGGAGCAGATCTCCGCCAAGCTGCCCGACGCGGTGAGCGCGGCGGTCCGCGCGAAGAACGTCAGCCTGCTGCTGCGCCCGAACGCGGCGCTGTTCGCGCAGCCGACCGCCGACATCACCTCGGCGATTACCGCCGAGCTGGACCGTACCGTGCCGACCGTCGGCATCACTCCGCCGGCCAATTGGCAGCCGGGTCAGCAGCAGCAGCAGGGCGCCGCCGCTGCCGCCCCCGCCGCCCCTGCGCAGGAACCGCCGCCGATCGTCGTGCGCGCGCCGGAGCCCGCGCAGCCGCAGACCCCCGCGACGATGGTGGTCGAGCCGGTGGCGATGATGATCGCGACGTTCGACGCCAATGGCGATGCGCTGGTCGACCGGTCGGAGATGATCGACGGCGTGCGCGCGTCGTTCGAGGCGATCGACACCGCGCATACCGGCGCGCTGCGCTACATCGCCTATTCCGACTGGGCGGCGACGTTCCTGGGCGATGCCAATGCGCTGCCCAGCCCGTATGAGGTGGATCGCAACAACGACGGGCAGGTCACGCTGGACGAGCTGCTCGACCAGTTCAGCCGGCTGTTCGCGCGCTACGACAAGGACGGCAGCAAGACGATCAGCCGCGCCGAGCTGCTGACGTTCCGCACCATGCCGATCGGCGCGGACGGCCCGACGATGGGGCGCGGCGCGCCGCGCGGGAAGGGCAAGCCCGATGCCGGGGCGGTGCCGCGCGGCGGGCACGACCCGCGCGCGCCCGAGCCGGACGACAAGGCGGATGGCGACAGGGAAGGCGGCAACGGAGCCGGCGGGCGATGAGCGCGCCGCGCTTCGCCTTCACGATCGCCGCGACCGACGGCGCGGCGCGCACCGGCGCGATCGCGATGGAGCGCGGCACGATCCGCACGCCCGCGTTCATGCCGGTCGGCACCGCCGCGACGGTGAAGGCGATGAAGCCCGCCGACGTCGCGCGTGCGGGTGCCGATATCATCCTGGGCAACACCTATCACCTGATGCTGCGCCCCGGCGCGGAGCGGGTGGCGCGGCTGGGCGGGCTGCACGCCTTCATGGGGTGGGAACGGCCGATCCTGACCGATTCGGGCGGCTATCAGGTGATGAGCCTGTCCGAACTGACCAAACGATCGGAGGAGGGCGTCGCCTTCGCCAGCCATCTGGACGGCACCCGGCACCTCATCACCCCCGAACGCTCGATCGAGATCCAGCGGCTGCTGGGCAGCAACATCACGATGGCGTTCGACGAACTGGTGCCGACCACCTCCACCCGCGAGGTGCAGGCCGCGGCGATGGAGCGATCGATGCGCTGGGCGAAGCGCAGCCGCGACGCCTTCCACGACGCGGACGGCGGTGTCCATGCGGCGCATAACGCGATCTTCGGCATCCAGCAGGGCGCGCTGGACGAAGGGTTGCGCAAGGCGAGCGCCGATGCGCTGATCGACATCGGCTTCGACGGCTATGCGATCGGCGGGCTGGCGGTGGGCGAGGGGCAGGAGGCGATGTTCGCGTGCCTCGACTACGCGCCGGGCCAGCTGCCCGCCGACCGCCCGCGCTATCTGATGGGGGTGGGCAAGCCCGACGATATCGTCGGCGCGGTGGAGCGCGGGGTCGACATGTTCGATTGCGTGATGCCGACGCGATCGGGGCGCACCGGCCAGGCGTTCACGCGCAGCGGGCCGATCAACATCCGCAACGCGCGCTTCAACGAGGATCAGGGGCCGCTGGACCCCGAATGCGGCTGCGCGGTGTGCGCGACGTGGAGCCGTGCCTATCTCCACCATCTGGTCCGCAGTGGCGAGATTCTGGGTGCGATGTTGATGACCGAACACAATATCGCCTTTTACGA
Source organism: Sphingomonas sp. CCH9-F2 (assembly GCF_001556735.1). NCBI lineage: Bacteria > Pseudomonadati > Pseudomonadota > Alphaproteobacteria > Sphingomonadales > Sphingomonadaceae > Sphingomonas > Sphingomonas sp. CCH9-F2. Next base: position 7,345 of record NZ_LSJO01000167.1, read on the forward strand.
GGCGTTGATGGCGGACCTGCGCGCCGCCATCGCCGAGCAGCGGCTGGCGGCGTTCGCCAGCGGTTTCCGCGCGCGTTACAGCGCGGGCAAAGGAGGACAAGGATGACCGACGCAACCGACCCGACCGAGCCGAACGAGATCCTGGCGACCGTCGCCGCCGCCAAGGCGCATGAGGAAGCCGGCGTGGGCAAGGATGCAGCGATGCATCGCGGCGGGCGCTGGCAGATCGGCAAGACGTGGCTGGGCGTGGGCATCGGTTCCGCCGCGGTCGCCGCGGCGGTGCTGTTCGCCAATTCGCAGCGCGACAGCCGCCGGGGCGATAGGAAAAAGTAAGGGCCGGCGCGCTAGGCGATAGCGACGCGCCCGGCGGGCGGGCGCGTGCGAGGAGCCGGGCCGTGCGCGCCTTCTTCCCCACCGGTCAGCGATCGCAGCGCGCCGCCCTGTTCTGGGCGCGCCGGCTGCTGGCGGTGATCGGGGCGCTGATCGTGGTCGCCGCCGGGGCGCTGGCGGCGCAGGCCGCGATGCTGATGCTGGCATCGCCGCGCATCCTGGTGAGCCGTGCGCTGCCCGCCCCGGTCGCCGCCGAGGCGGCCCCGGGGGGCGCCGACCCCGCCACCTTCGCCTCGCCCGCGATCCGCGCGGCAAAGGCGGGGGCGCTGGACACGGTCGACGGACTGGAGATGCTGGTCGGGCAGGCCGCGCTGGCATTCGAACTGTTCTTCGGCGCCGCCCCCCCGCGTGAGCATGACGAGGAATTGCGCGAACGGCTGCTGGCATGACCGGGCCTGCCCTTCCCCGGCCCGTTCTCCTCGGCCTCACCGGATCGATCGGCATGGGCAAGTCGACCGTGGCGCACATGTTCGCCGACGAAGGCGTGCCGGTGTTCGACGCCGACGCCGCGGTCCACCGCCTGCAGGGGCCGGGCGGCGCGGTCGTGGCCGCGATCGAGGCGCGCTTTCCCGGCACCACCGGCGCGAACGGCGTCGATCGCATCGCGCTGGGCGCGGCGGTGCTGGGCGACGATGCGGCGATGAAGGCGCTGGAGGCGATCGTCCATCCCGCAGTCGGGGCGGAGCGCGCCGCCTTCCTGTCGCGCCACGCCGCCGCGCCGCTGGTCGTGTTCGACGTGCCGCTGTTGTTCGAAACCGGCGGCGACCGGGCCATGGACAAGGTGGCGGTCGTTTCCGCCGCGCCGGACGTGCAGCGTGCCCGCACGCTGGCGCGCCCTGGCATGACCGCCGCGAAGTTCGACGCGATCCTCGCGCGCCAGCTGCCGGATGCGGACAAGCGCGCGCGGGCGGACTGGGTGATTCCCACCGACGTGCCGCTCGATGAAACGCGTGCGGCGGTCCGGCGCGTCATCGCTTGCGTGCAGCGCGGCGAGGGCGGATAACGATCCGACCATGCGCGAAATCGTCTTCGATACCGAAACCACCGGCCTCAGCTTCGCGGGCGGCGACCGGATGGTCGAGATTGGCTGCGTCGAGCTGGTCAACCGGTGTGAGACCGGGCGCACCTTCCACGCCTATTTCCATCCCGAGCGCGACGTGCCGGAGGAAGCGGCGCGGGTGCACGGGCTGCGCATCGACTTCCTCTCCAAGCATCCGGTGTTCGCCGCCGGGGTCGACGGGCTGCTGGAGTTCATCGGCGATGCGCCCTTGGTCGCGCACAATGCCGGGTTCGACTTTTCCTTCCTGAACGGCGAGCTGGAACGCTGCGGGCGCGACCCGGTATGCCGGTCGCGGATGGTCGATACGCTGCAGATCGCGCGCACGCGGCACCCCGGGGCCAAGCATACGCTGGACGCGCTGTGCAGCCGCTTCGGTGTCGACCGTTCGCACCGCGTGCTCCACGGCGCGCTGCTCGACGCGCAATTGCTGGCGCAGGTCTATGTCGAACTGCTCGGCGGGCGGCAGATCGGGCTGGGGCTGGTCAGCGAGTCCGCCGCGCCGGTCGTCGTTGCGGCGGCGCCCGCCGCGCCGCCGCGCGCACGCCCGCTGCGTGTCTTTTCCGCACCGCCGGAGGAACTGGCGGCGCATGCTGCGTTTGTTCAGAAGATAAAAGAACCGTTGTGGGGGACCGCGGCGTCCGGTTGACGCCGACGTACCGGCGATAAGGGGCCGGGCCGGTACGACGACATGGAGAGCAGCTTATGGATATCCGGGTTTCAGGTCATCAGGTGACGATCGGCGATGCGCTGAAGTCGCATGTGCAGGACCGGCTCCAGGGTATCGCGGACAAATATTTCGCCCGCGCCATTTCCGCCGAAGTCACCTTCGGCAAGGGCCCGCACGATGCGGGCTTCAAGTGCGACATCGTCGCGCACGTCACGCGCGGGCTGGTGCTGAAGGGCGGGCATGGCGCGCACGACGCGCATCTGTGCTTCGACGGCGCCGCCGACAAGATCGAGAAGCAGCTGCGCCGCTACACCCGCCGGCTCAAGGATCGCTCGCCCGCCCATGCGGAGATCGCCGCGGAACAGGATCGCAGCGGCTATGACAATGCCGGCTACACGCTGTTCGCGGAGCCGGTCGACGAGGAGGATGCCGGCGATGCGCCGCTGGTGATCGCCGAAACCCGTGTCGACGTCCCCGACGCCAGCGTGTCCGATGCGGTGATGATGCTGGACCTGCGCAACACCCAGGCATTGCTGTTCAAGAACGCCGGCACCGGCGCGTACAACATGGTCTATCGCCGCGGCGACGGGACGATCGGCTGGGTCGAACCGCAGCGCGGCGGATGATGCCGTCCTGCTCCTTTCAAAGAAACGATCCCCATGACCGACCTGAGTGACCTGCTCATGCCCGAGCTGGTCGCCGTGGACCTGTCCGCGGCCTCACGAAAAAGCCTGTTTCCCCAGCTCGGCGGCCTGATGGCCCCGGCGCTGGGACTGGACCCGCGCGCCGTGGCGGAGGCGCTGGCGGCGCGGGAGAAGGCGGGGTCGACCGGTTTCGGCGGCGGCGTGGCGATCCCGCACGCGCGCGTCGCCGGGCTGGAACGGATCGTCATCGGCGTCGCGCGGCTGGCGCAGCCGGTCGATTTCGATGCGGTGGACGACCGTCCGGTGGATGTGGTCGTCGCGATGCTGTCGCCGCCGCGCGCCGGCGCCGAACATCTCAAGGCGCTGGCGCGCGTGTCGCGGCGGTTCCGCGACCGGCTGTTCGTCGCGAAACTGCGCGGCGCGGGATCGCCCGACGCCATCTACGCGCTGCTGGCATCGGATCTCGGCCGTGACGCCGCCTGAGGGGGCACAGGCGCATTATCGCGCGCTCGAATCGCTTTATGCGGCGGCGCCGATCAACCGCTTCTTCGAATCGCGGCTGGCGATCCCGGCGGCGGGCGAATCGCGCATCCATTTCACCGTGGACCAGCGCCATTTCCACGCCGCCGGCGCCGCGCACGGCACCAGCTACTTCAAGATGCTGGACGATGCGGCGTTCTACGCCTGCAACAGCCTGGTCACCGATCGCTTCCTGCTGACCACGCAGTTCAGCCTGCTGCTGACCCGGCCGATGGGCGAAGGACCGGTGGTGGCGGAGGGTCGCTGGATCAGCGGCCAGCGCCGCGTGTTCATCGCCGAGGCGCGGCTGGTTGCCGCCGATGGCGAGGAAGTGGCGCGCGGCACCGGCACGTTCATGCGCTCGCGCATCCCGCTCGCGACGCTGCCGGGCTACGCCGCCGGGTGAGCGCGCGGCTGCCCACGCATCTGTCGGTCGCGGCGCTGCTGCGGCGGGTCAACGATTCGGGCGGGATGGGGATGGTGCGCGCGTCGGGCGATCCGGCGACCGGCGCGCTGCTGATCCTGATGGGGGAGGGCCGGCACATGCACGCGATCGAGCGGATGCGCGGGCTGGACGACCGCGACTCGATGGTCGCGTGCGGCCCGGCCAGCGGCGAGGAGCGCGACGTCGAGGAATATTGGCGCGCCCGCCGCGCGCGCGACCCCGATCTGTGGGTCGTGGAACTGAGCGTCGCAGGCGCCGAACGGTTCGTCGCTGAAACGATCCTGTCAGATTGACCCTGTTAACGTTTGCCGGGAATAGGCGGCGCATCGTGTTTCGCGTTGTGCCGCGCCGGTGTGCGATATCGGACGGTGACGCAGCCGGGGGGGAATCCGGGCGATCCTGGGGGCTTTAACGCTTCACCGGCGATCGTTTCCGCATACCCACCGCATATCGTTGTTGTCGAATGTCGTTTGCCTCGCGCGTCGCTACCTTTGCCGCGCTTTCTCTTTCGCTGGTCGGGATGATCGCCCAAAGCTCCGCTGGCATTGCCGCTGAGTCGCCCACGCTTCCCACCACCGCTTCGGTGAACCAACTCGCCGCGCCGGCGCCGGTTCCCGCCCCGATTCCCGCGATCGTCGCCACGACGACACCGCTTTCCGCCCAGACCGCAGCCGATACCTCCGCCACTCCGTCCGACGACGTCGAGGAAGAGGTCGCCTATCCCACCCTGGCCGCGGCGGTCGCCGATCAGTCGGTGCCCTCGAACGCCGGCGAAGACCTGCGTTGCCTGGCCGGCGCGATCTATTTCGAATCGCGCGGCGAACCGCTCGCCGGCCAGCTCGCCGTCGCGGAGGTGATCCTCAACCGCTCGCAGTCGCGCCGTTTCGGCGGCAGCGTGTGCGACGTCATCACCCAGCGCGGCCAGTTCTCGTTCGTCCGCGGCGGGAAGATCCCCAGCGCCCCGGTCAACAACGACTGGCGCACCGCGGTCGCCGTCGCCAAGGTGGCGCTGAAGAACGCCTGGGAAAGCAATGCGTCCGAGGCGATGTATTTCAACGCCCGCCACGTCGGCCGCCCCTCGCGGGTGAAGGTCGCGGCGATCGGCAACCACATCTTCTATCGCTAAACCGGCCGCGCGTCGCGCGGACAGGCTTTGCGTCTGTTCGCATGATGTTCTATTCGGGGGGCGATGCTGACGACCCCCTCCTCCTGCCTTGAGCCCTGCTCCGCTGATCCCGCGTCCGATGCGCTGTGCGCCGCCGATGTGGCGCGCGGCGTGACGCGGATGCTGCTGCGCCACGAACTGACCGCCATTGCCGAGGTGCCGCTGGACGGCGGGCGCCGTGCCGATCTGATGGCGATCGATGCGCGCGGGCAATTGGTGATCGTGGAGATCAAGGTGTCGCGCGCCGACCTGCTCGGCGATGCCAAGTGGCAGGATTATCTCGCCCATTGCGACCGCTTCTACTGGGCGGTGCCGGCGGGGTTCGATGCCTCACCGATCGACGGCGCGGCGTTCCTGCCCGAACGCACCGGGCTGATCGTCGCGGATCGCTACGACGCCGCGATCGTGCGCGAGGCGCGGACCGATCCGTTGCCCGCGCATGTCCGCAAGCGCTGCACGCTCGCCTTCGCGCGCCGCGCCGCGCGCCGGTTGATCGCTGCGCACGATCCGGAAGCGGTGCAGGGGTTCTGACCCCCCCCCGCCCGCGCCGGTTCAGCGCAGCTTCGGCCCCGCGACCGCGCGCACCGTCTGCTTGGGCGTATCGTCGAACAATTTCGCGATCGCGGTCGCGCGGGCATCGCGCGCGGCATAATCACGCGCCGAAAGGCCCGCGACATTGTCGGTCTGGTCGGGGTTGCCGCCCGCCGCCAGCACCTCGCGCACCAGCGTCAGGTCGCGGCGCTGCACCGCGCGGATCAGCGGCGTCTCGCCGCTGCCGTTGGCGAGGTTGGCATTGGCCTTCGCCGCCGCGAGGATCTTGACGATCTCCGGCTGGCCGTACTGGACCGCCAGCAGCATCGGCGTGTCGCCATGCCCGTCGCGGATGTTCGGATCGGCGCCCTTGGCCAGCAGATAGCGCAGATACGTCGAATCGCCGCGCTTCACCACGATGTGCAGCGCGCCCTCGCCATTGGTGACGTCACGGGTGTTGATGATCGTCTGCCCCGGCTGGTCGAGGATCGAGATGACCGCGTTGCCGTCACCCTTTCGCACCGCGTCGAGGAACTTGTAGCTTTGCGACTGCTGTTGCGCAGCGACGGGAGCGGCAGCGGTCACCAGCAGGGCGGCACCGAAAAGCGGGCGGAGGGAGCGACGGAACATAGGCCTCGATCGTTGCAGGCGGGGTTGCGCACCACCCTATAACGCATCACATCTGGCCCCGCCATGAACATGCCCCTCCTGCCCGCGGGTCGCCGGGTCGCCGCCGCGCTCGCGCTGGCGCTCGCGGCCTGTTCGGCCCAGCCCGCCGCCACCCCGCCGCTGGCGGGGGCGCGGATCGGCGGGCCGTTCACGCTGACCGACCAGAACGGCCGCACCGTCACCGACAGCGATTTCGCGGGCCGCTATCGTATCGTCTATTTCGGCTACACCTTCTGCCCGGACGTCTGCCCGGTCGATGTCCAGAACATCTCCGCCGCGCTGAAGCTGGTCGAGGCGAAGGATGCGGCGCTCGGCAAACGGATCGTGCCGATCTTCGTCACCGTCGATCCCGCGCGCG
>NZ_LSJO01000168.1:0-1139 GCF_001556735.1 Sphingomonas sp. CCH9-F2
CCACGCACGTTGGCTTGCACCACCACGCGCCGCTTGCCGTTCTCGCGGCTGATCTGGTTCGGACCATCGACCACCTTGATCTCGGCGACGCTGGACAGCGGTACATAGCCGCCGCCTGCCACCGGCACCTGCACCTGCTGGAGCAGGCCGATGTCGGCGCGCTGCGCCTCCGACAGGCGGATCACCACGGGGAAGCGACGGTCGCCCTCGAAGATCTGGCCCGATGTTCGCCCGCCGATCGTCGCAGTCACGGTGTCCTGCACATCCTGAGCCGTAACGCCCAACCGCGCCATCGCGTCGCGGTTGACGCGAATGTCGAGCATGGGAAGACCGGTCGTCTGCTCCACCTTCACGTCCGCTGCGCCTTGCGTTCTGCGCAGCACCGCCGCGATTTGCTCGGCCGTCCGGTTCATCTGGTTGAAGTCGTCCCCGAACACCTTCACCGCGATGTCGCCGCGCACGCCGGCGATCAGCTCGTTGAAGCGCATCTGGATGGGCTGGGTGATCTCGTAGGCATTTCCCGGAATCTTCGCGAGATTACCCTCGATCCGGCTGACCAGCTCCTCCTTGGGAAGCTCAGGATCCGGCCAATCCTTGCGCGGCTTCAGGATGACGAACATGTCGGTCGCGTTCGGCGGCATCGGGTCGGCCGCCAGCTCGGCGGTGCCCGTCTTGGAATAGACGAATTGCACCTCCGGCTGCTTCGACATCATCCGCTCGATCGGCACCTGCATCGCCTGGCTCTGCTGGACCGACGTTGCCGGAATGCGGAGCGACTGGATCAGCAAATCGCCTTCGTCGAGCTGCGGCAGGAACACCGAGCCGAGCGTAGTGAAAGCAAGCGCCGCCACCACAAGGCTTCCCACACCCGCACCGATCGTCAGCGTCGGGCGCTTCATGGCCCGGTCGAGACCGGGTTCGTAGCGCTTCTTCAGCCACGTGATGATGCGGCCGTCCTTCTCCTCGACCTTCTTCGACAGCCAGATCGCAATCATCGCCGGCACGAAGGTGAGAGAGAGGATGAAGGCGAAGGCGAGCGCGATGATGACGGTCAGCGCCATCGGTCCGAACGTTTTACCCTCCACGCCGGTCAGCGTGAGCAGCGGTACGTAGACGAGGATGATGATTGCCTGCCCGTA
>NZ_LSJO01000169.1:0-3548 GCF_001556735.1 Sphingomonas sp. CCH9-F2
CGATATGCGGCGTCCCCGCCTCGAACCGGGTCGGCGCGGGGGCGTAGCTGGTCTTTTCGAACGACACGCGGTCGATCATCGACCCGCCGCCCTGATAGGGGGGCATCGCGTCGAGCAGCTCGGGCCGCGCCCACAGCACGCCGATGCCGGTCGGGCCGTAGAGCTTGTGCCCGGAGAAGACGTAGAAATCGCACCCCAGCGCGGCGACGTCGACCGGCAGCCGCGCGACCGCCTGGCACCCGTCGATCAGGATGCGCGCGCCGACCGAATGCGCGATCGCGCAGGCGCGCGTCACGTCGAGCACCGAGCCGAGCACGTTCGAGACATGCGCCAGCGCGACCAGTTTGTGTTCCGGCCGGATCATCGCGGCCATCGCGTCGAGATCGATACGATGATCGTCGGTCAGCGGCACCACGTCGATCGCGGCGCCGACGCGCTCGGCGACCATCTGCCACGGCACGATGTTGCTGTGATGCTCCAGCTGCGACAGCAGGATGCGATCGCCGGCCTTCAGCTGCTGCCCCGCCCAGCTGTGCGTGACGAGGTTGATCCCCTCCGTCGCGCCGCGCACGAACACGATCTCGTCCGGCTGCGCGCCCACGAAGCGCGCCACGGTGCCGCGCGCGGCCTCATAGGCGAGCGTCATGTCGGCCGACCGCTGGTACACGCCGCGATGCACGGTGGCATAGGTGGTGTCGTAGCCGCGCGCGATCGCGTCGATCACCGCGCGCGGTTTCTGCGCGGTGGCGGCGGTGTCGAGATAGGCCCAGCCGTCCGGAATCGCGGGGAAATCCGCGACCACGTCGAGCGGTGCCTCGGCGGCGGCGCCGCTCACAAGGCGCGCTCCAGCCAGGCGTCGGCGTCGGCGGCGAAGGCGTCGCGGACGAGCTCGTCCGCGATCCGGTCGAGCGCGTCGGCGACGAAGGCGCGGGTCAGCAGCGCCTTGGCGCGCGGCGCGGGAATGCCGCGGCTGGCCATGTAGAACAAGGCGCGCGCATCCAGCTCGCCGACCGTCGCGCCGTGCGCGCACTTCACGTCATCGGCGAAGATCTCCAGCTCCGGCTTCAGGTTCACGGTGGCGGTGCGGTGCAGCAGCAGCCCGCGCAAGGACTGTTCGCCATCGGTCTTCTGCGCATGGCGCGCGACCTCGACGGCGGCGGCGAGGCTGGCCTGCGACGTGTCGGCGGCGACCGCGCGCCACAATTGGTGCGACTGCCCATGGGGGGCGGCATGGCGCATGCGCACGGCGCATTCCTGCCGGATGGCATCGCGGGTCAGCAGCGCGCCGCCGAATTCGGCATAGCCACCCTCCCCCGCAAGCGTGATCGCGGCATCGACGCGCACACCCTGATCACCCGCGCCCAGCATGGTAGCGACATAGCTGGCGCCGGCACCCAGTTCCGCATCGTCGCGCAACGAGACGAAGCCCGCCCCCTGCGTCATCCGCACCGCGCGCATCAGCCGCGCGGCGTGGCCGAGCCGAATGCGCGTCTGCCGGTTCGACCAGCCCGCGCCGACGAAGGTTTCGACCAGCTGCGCCGAGGTGTCGGCGGCGAGCACGATCTGCGCGGCGAGATGGTTTTCGCCGCCGGTAGCGACATGGACGACCTGCACCGGGTCGGCGACCGCTCCGGCATCGAGGTGGAGCGACCAGCCGTGCGTCGCGCGGCGGCCGAGCGGGTGGTCGCCGGGGGTCAGGTCGCCGATGCGGACGCGGTGCAGGTCGCTGGCGGCGTCATCCAGCACACCGTCGACGAACAGCAGCTTCGCACCGGGCAGGTCGAGGAAGTCCGCCTTTGCCGGCGCGACGGGCGCGAGCGCGGCGGCGGCGGCGATCCCGCGCGTATCGGCCCAGCGCCATGCTTCCTGACGGGTGGAGGGCAGGTCGAGGACGTCGGTCATGCGGCGCTCCGCAGGGTGTGTTCACGCGAAGACGCGAAGGCGCGAATAAGGATTTGGCACGCGGAGCCGCGGAGACGCGGAGGTGTTGCGTCCCGCCGCGACAGCGGCTCTCCACCATGGCCGTGGCGATGATGAGGGCGCGCTGCCGCGCGCGGATAGTCTCCGCGTCTCCGCGCCTCCGCGTGAACCTGATCCTTCGCGTCTTCGCGGCTTCGCGTGACCATCACGCCGCCACCTCGGCATAGCCTTCGCGTTCCAGCTGCAACGCCAGTTCGGGGCCGCCCGAGCGGGTGATGCGACCGTCGGCCAGCACGTGGACGCGATCCGGCTTTACGTAGTCGAGCAGGCGCTGGTAATGGGTGATGAGCAGCACCGCCTTGTCGGGCTTGCGCATGATGCGGTTGATGCCGTCGCCGACGATGCGCAGCGCGTCGATGTCGAGACCGGAGTCGGTTTCGTCGAGGATCGCGAAGGCCGGGTCGATGATGCCCATCTGCACCATCTCGTTGCGCTTCTTCTCGCCGCCCGAGAAGCCGACGTTGACCGGGCGCTTGAGCATGTCCTGCTGGAGCCCGAGCGCATCGGCCTGCGCGCGGGCGAGCTTGAGGAATTCGGCGCCCGACAGCGGCTTTTCATCGCGCTGCGCGCGCTGTGCGTTGAGGCTTTCGCGCAGGAACTGGACGTTCGAGACGCCGGGGATCTCGACCGGATACTGGAAGCCGAGGAAGACGCCGGCGGCGGCGCGTTCGTGCGGTTCCTTGTCCAGCAGATCCTCGCCATTGAAGGTGATCGAGCCTTCGGTCACCTCATAGCCGGGGCGGCCGCCCAGGACATAGCCGAGCGTCGACTTGCCCGCGCCGTTCGGGCCCATGATCGCGTGGATCTCGCCCGCGTTCACGTCGAGCGAGAGGCCCTTGAGGATTTCCTTGCCGTCGATTTCGGCGTGGAGGTTTTCAATTTTCAGCATTATGATGATCCGATAAGGTACGGTCGTTACGCCTGTTCGCCTTGAAGAGAACCAAGTAGCTTGCAGGGAAGGCCGCTACCGCGAATGTAATCGCCAACATCGCCAGGCTCTCGAGCGAAAATCTGCCATCGGCGGCATCCTCCAGAATAATCATCAGGCCGAGCAGCCACCACGGTAGAAATAATACAGTCATTACAGCTGCCGCGATAGGGAGCCATATTTACTCACCCCACGCTCCCCTCGAGCGAAATCCCCAGCAGCTTCTGCGCCTCGACCGCGAACTCCATCGGCAGTTGCTGCAGCACCTCGCGCGCGAAGCCGTTGACGATCAGCGCGACCGCCGCCTCGGCGTCGAGACCGCGCGACATCGCGTAGAACAATTGGTCCTCGCTGATCTTGCTGGTGGTCGCCTCATGCTCGATCTGCGCGGACGGGTTCTTCACCTCGATGTACGGCACGGTATGCGCGCCGCACTGGTCGCTGAGCAGCAGGCTGTCGCATTGCGTGAAGTTGCGGACGTTCTCGGCGGTCGGCGCGACGCGCACCAGCCCGCGATAGGTGTTGTCGGACCGACCGGCGCTGATCCCCTTCGACACGATCGTCGACTTGGTGTTCTTGCCGAGGTGGATCATCTTGGTGCCGGTATCGGCCTGCTGGCGGTTGTTGGTGACCGCCACGG
>NZ_LSJO01000017.1:0-5377 GCF_001556735.1 Sphingomonas sp. CCH9-F2
GTTCAGCACGATCCCCGCCGCGGCCAGCCGCGCGCGCCACTCGGCGATCGACGCCGCCCCGTCCGTCCAGCCGATCGCCGTCGCGACGGCGGGCGGCATCACCGCGCGCGTCCGCCCGCTCACCTCGGTCAGCATCATCGCACGCCGGGCGCCGGGATCGACCGCGACGCCGGCATGGTCGCCGCCCATCGCGCGGTGCCAATAGCCCTCGAACGCCCCGCTCACCACGCACCCCCGGCGACGCGCCCCGCCGCCAGTTCCGCCAGCCGCCGCCGCGTCGCGGGCGACGCTTCCGGCGGGGGTGCGTCGGGCGAAAAGAAGCACGCCTCGATCACCTCGCGCCCGTCCGGCTGCGGTGCGTCGTCGGTCCGCCCGCGCACCAGCCACACCGTATCGCGCCGCCCTTCGGCACGCGCCTCGAACCGCGCGAGCACCGCCGCCTCCGCCAGCCAGCAGCCGGTCTCCTCCGCCAGTTCGCGCACCGCGCCCGCGTCGGCGCGCTCGCCGCGGTGCAGCCCGCCGCCCGGCAGCATCCACAGGTCCGACCGGCCATAGCCGTGCCGGACCAGCAGCACGCGGCCCCCGCCGTCGAACGCCGCGACCTTCACCCCGCGCGTGCGCCAGCGCAGCAGCGCCAGCACGCGGCGGCGCACCCTGTAAAGGAACTGCATCATCGTACCGGCCAGTGTAGCGCGCGCGATGTTCCTCTTGCACCCCCCGCCGCGACGGGCGAAAGCGGCGGCGCAACCGGGGGTAGAAAGCGCGCCATGTCCATCCTGTCCGACCGCTGGATCCGCGAACGCGCGCTCGCCGACGGCATGATCGAACCGTTCGTGGAAAATCAGCGCCGCGACGGCTGCATCAGCTACGGCCTGTCCTCCTACGGCTATGACGCGCGCGTCGCCGACGAATTCAAGATCTTCACGAACGTCGACAATGCGATCGTCGATCCGAAGGATTTCGCCGCCAACAGCTTCGTCGATCGCAAGACCGACGTGTGCATCATCCCGCCGAACAGCTTCGCGCTCGCCCGCACGGTCGAATATTTCCGCGTGCCGCGCGACGTGCTGGTGATCTGCCTGGGCAAGTCGACCTATGCGCGCTGCGGCATCATCGTGAACGTCACGCCCCTGGAGCCGGGTTGGGAGGGGCATGTGACCCTCGAATTCTCGAACACTACGCCGCTGCCCGCGCGCATCTATGCCAACGAAGGCGCGTGCCAGTTCCTGTTCCTGCAGGGCAACGAACCGTGCGAGGTCAGCTACGCCGAACGCGCCGGCAAATATATGGGCCAGCGCGGCGTCACGCTGCCGCGATTGTAAGTAAAGGTCAGCGCACCCGGTCGAGCCGCACGAACCGGTCCAGCCGCACGAACCCCGACGGGATGCCCGAATTGCGATCGACCAGCCGCACCGCATCGCCGCGGCACAATTGCCCGCCGCGGATGTCGGTGACCAGTATGTCGCTGTCGTCCAGCCGGTCGGCCCCGACGCTCGGCACGTTGAGGTAGCTTCGCGCGCCGACGCGATAGACGATGCCCTTGCCCGCGATCACCCGCGTGCCCGAAATCCCCGATGGCATCACGCAGTCGGTCGCCGGCCCGGCGATATTCTCGCGCAGCAGCGTATCATATTCCTTCTGCCCGCGCGGATCGGCGGGCCGCGCCGCCGCGATACCGGGCAGAAGCGCCATCGCCGCCAGCACCGCCATCCACTTTCGCATCACCCGTCTCCGTCCCGTGTCACGGCACCGCGATACGCGCCCCGCGCTGAACCGCGGCTGACCCGCGCGGGCGTCAGGCGGAGGCGCGCACCACCAGCTGCGGGGTCATCACCACCGACGGCGCGTCATGCCCCGCGATCCGCGCCAGCAGCGCGTCGGTCATCGCGCGTGCGCCGCTGGCGATATCCTGCCGCACGGTGGTCAGCCGCGGCACCATCTGTTCGGCCAGCGGCAGGTCGTCGAACCCGGTGATCGCGATATCGTCGGGCACGCGCACGCCGCGATCCGCCAGCACGCGCACCGCCTGCATCGCGATCACGTCGGACGCGGCGGCGATTCCGTCGATCCGCCCGCCCACCGCATCCCAATGCGCGGCGATCTCCTCATACATCACGTCCGATGCCAGATGCGTGTCGAGCTGCAACGGCGCGTCGACGCCGCGCTCGGCGCACACGTCGCGCACCCCCGCGTGCCGCTCGGTCAGTTCCAGCGTGCGGATCTCGCCCATGAACGCAATCCGCCGGCATCCGCGCTCGATCAGCCGCTCGCCCGCCAGCCGCCCGCCCAGGTAATTGTCGACCCCGACCGCGCAATGCCGCTGCCCTTCGCGGTGATGCCCCCACACCACCATCTGGCGATAGCGCGCGGCGGTCCGCTCGATCACCGCCAGCTGGTCCGACTGGCCGATCACCAGCACCCCGTCCAGCATCCCCGAATCGACGATATCGTCCAGCCAGTCGTCCCCGCTCGGCACCACGCGCGACAGCATCAGGTCGTAACCGTTGGCGGTCACGCCATCGGCCAGATGCCCCAATATGGTCATGAAGAACGGGTCGGACAGATGCTGCCGCTGCTCATGCCCCAGCGGCACGACCACGCCGATCATGTTCGATCTTTTGACGCGCAGCCGGCGCGCCATTTCGTTGGGGCGGAAACCGTGCTCGGCCGCCAGCGCCTTGATCTTGTCGCGCGTCGCCTTGCTGACCAGCGGGCTGTCGGCCAGCGCGCGGCTGACGGTGGCGACATGGACGCCGGTCAGCCGCGCCAGATCCGCCATGTTGCGGACGCGGTCGCCACCATCCCCGAACACGCCATCCTCGCTGCCGCCGTCGCCCATCGTATCCCGTCATTCCCGGCCGGGGATGGAACATGTCCCCATAACGAAAGGGAATGGCGGTGCCCCGGCCCGATTGCAAGCCGGGCCGGAGCACCCGATCCGCTATGGATCAGAAGCGCAGCCCGATCGTCGCGCTGATGTTGCGGCCCAGCGCCGAACGCGCGGTGGTGACGCCGTCGGCGGGGATGCGGTCCTGCACCTGCCCGACTTCGGTGATCGCCAGCACGTTGAAGATGTTCTGCGCATTGACCGACAGCTTGATCGATGGCGTCAGCGCATAGGAACCGAACAGGCTGGTCAGCACATAGCCCGGCATCTTCAGCGTGTTGACGTCCGCGGCATAGGACGAGGTGGTGCCCGTCACGTTCGCCCCGATCGAAAAGACGTCGTTGCCGATCGACGGCGTCGCCTGGAAGATCAGCGCCGCCTGCCGGTACGGGGTGTTGCCGTTCAGCGCCGGGGTCACCTGGCTGTCGGTGATGCGCGCATGGGTGTAGGTCGCGCCCGCGATCAGGTGGAACAGCCCCCAGTCGCCGCCGCCCTCGGCCTCCAGGCCGTAGGAACGATATTTGTTGTTGATGATCTGCTGGACCGGGATGACCAGCTCGTTCGCCTCGGCGGTGGTGGCGCGGAACGCGGTCAGGTTGGCGTACATCGCGCCGCCGCGATACTTCAGCCCCAGTTCCTGCTGATTGACGAAATTGACCGCGACATTGTCCGCGATGCTGCCGTCGTCGCGCACGCCGCCGCCGAACAGCACGCGATCGGCATTGAAGCGCGCACCGCGGCTGACCCGCGCGAACGCTGCCAGACCGGGGTTCAGCTCGTAATTCGCGCCGACCGACCAGGTGAAATAGTTCTTGCGGTAGTCCACCGGCTTGGCCGCCGCCAGGCTGACCACCGGCACGACCCGTTCCGGGGTCTGGATCACGCCGTCCTGGTTGACGTCGATGACGCGGTTGACGCTGCCGGCGTAGATGCCCTCGGCCTTGCTGCTGTTGTAGCGGACGCTGCCGTCCAGGCTCAGCCCGCCGGTCTTCCACGACAGCGCGATGTACGGCGCGTCGATGTTGTAGTCGACGTTGTAGTAGCGCTGGCAGCAATTGCCGAACACCGGCTCGCCATAGGCGATCAGCCCGTTCTGCGTCACCGCCTGCCCGGCGGCGTTATATACGTCCAGCAGCGCGGCGTTCTCGCCCTTCACTTCCTGAAGATAGCTGTTCCAGTGCCAGTCCATCTTCACGGCCTGATACGACTTGAAATAGCCGAAGGTGACCGATCCGGTTCCGGCGCTGCCGGCATCGACATCGCGGCTCAGCGTCAGGATGTTGGTGGCGTTGGTGAAATCGTCCAGCGTCACGTTGAACAGCAGCGTGTTCGATGCCAGGCCGTTGCCGTTCAGCGCGCCGGGATTGGCGATCGTCTGCCCGGCGTTCGGCCCGTTGGCATAGCGTAGCGTCGCGCCCGCCCCGCCGATCGACGACACGAACGATGCCGCCGACGCGACGTTCGCGGGATAGGGGGTGACGAACCCGCCCGAATTCTTCGCGATGTTGAACTTGTCGTCCAGCGACCAGCCGCCGCCCAGCCCGAACGACGCCTCGCCGCCGATCGCGCGCGACTTGATGCGATAGCCGTCGGCCACGTCGGTCAGGATGCGGTTGCCGTCCGCGCCGATCGAAATGTCCTGCCGCAGGTAGCGCGACATGGTGGTGCCCGACTTGGCGTCGAAACCGGGGAAGGACGAATAATTGGGGTTGTCGACCGTCCCCGTCAGCCGCACCGGCACCGGGACATAGGCGGGGGCGCGGTCGTCCAGCACCTTGAACGTCAGCCGCAGGAAGCCGTCGGCCAGCTTGCGGGTGATGTTGCCCTTGATCTGCCCGCCCTTCTCCGCGGTATAGCCGGCATCCTTCACGCCGGTGCCGATGCGATAGAAGCCACCGACATGGAACGACCAGTCGTCGCCCAGCGGCGCGCCGTAATCGGCGTCGATGCGCGTGCGGTCGAAATCCACGCCCTTGGTCAGCGCGATGTTGCCGCCCTCGGTCGCGCCGGTCTTGCTGATGAAGTTGATGATCGCGCCCGGCGCGTTGCTGGTGAAGGTCGATGCCGAACCGCCGCGCACCGTTTCGACGCGCGCGACATTGTTGTCGGGGCGCACGAACAGGTCGGCGGTGGCGAAGGCGATATCGCCGAAATCGAGGACCGGCAGCCCGTCTTCCTGGAACTGCACGAACTTCGCGCCGCCGCTGGCCACGGGAAGGCCGCGCACCGCGATATTGGCATTGCCCTCACCGCCCGAGGATTCGGCGCGGATGCCCGGCACGTTGCGGATCAGGTCGGCGCTGCCCAGCGGCGCCAGCTGGTTGAGCTGCGCGGCGTCCAGCGTGCTGACCGAGATGGAGGTGCGCACGCTGCGCTCCGGGCGCGCGGTGCCGGTGACGACAATGTCCTGCTGCGCTTCGGCGCTTCCATCGGCCTGCGCGGCGGCGTCGGCCACGGTGGGGGCCGCGCAGGCCGATGGAAGCGCCGAAG
>NZ_LSJO01000170.1:0-1981 GCF_001556735.1 Sphingomonas sp. CCH9-F2
CGCTTCCGGTGCGCCGAAGTTGTAGGTCACGCCACCCAGCAGCGAGTGCGAGCGGAAACGACCGTCATAGGCACTGCCGCGCTGGTCGAACAGGTTGACGTTGTCCGCGTTGAAGAAGCGATACTTCAGCGAGACGTCGACATGGTCGCTCAGCGGCGCGCGGATGCCCGCCAGGGCCTGCCACGCGAACACGGTGTCCGAATCGTCGAGGAGACGATACGAGGTCGTCGGGTCGAGACGCGCCTTGACGCGGGCGACACCGGCACCACCGCCGACGAAGCCCTGCAGGCCGTCGTCCGGCCCGAAGTCGAGCAGGCCGTTGACCATGAAGCTCAGCGCCGAGGTACGGCCGCCGAAATAGTCATAGGTGCCAGCGGCGGCCTGCGCCGTGCCGCTGACCGGCGTCTGGCCGGTGTTACGGTAGCCATCGACGGTTGCCGAACGATAGCCGACTTCGGTCTCGAGGCGGAACGCGCCGAAATCGTAGCCGATGACGCCATCGACGTCATAGCCGTAATCGTGGTCGACGGTGCCAGTGCCCGACCGCGAAGCGGCAGTACCGGTGATCGAATAGTCGATGTCCTCGACAATCATCGCACCGCCTTCAACGCCGACATACCACGCCTTGTCGCGCGCGAGCGCGGGCGTGGCGAGGGCGGTGGAGGCAAGCGCCATGATCATGGCAAGCTTACGCATCATAATCCCCTTTCCATGGTGTCACTACGGACAGCGCAAACTCACTATCCGAACGATGGTTTCCCGACAAGCTGACAAAAACCCGGCACTGTTGCGCAACTGCCACAGTTTCCGCACCGCCGAAGCGTCTCAGCGGGCGATCATTCCGTGGGCACGCAGCGCCTCCAAGATCGCCACGATCGCGGTACGGGCGGGGGCGTCCACGGTCTCGCCGCCCGCCGGGTCGTCGATCGCGGGGCGTTGCCCGCCCACCACCTGGGTGCCGTCGATCACGATGCGCGCGGCGCGTGTCACCCCGCTCTCCCATCCGGCGGTCGTGCGGGTCGCCGGCACCTGCTGCGCGGCCTCCCACACCCGCCAGCCCGGGCGCGTCGCGACGAACCGCCATCCGCCATCGGTCCATCCCGCCAGCATCCCGGCGTGACCGGTCCACGCCCCCTGCGGCGCATCGCCGACGATCCACGAATCGCCGGGCGCGGGATCGGCCGGCGGGATCTGGACGCCGATGCCCTTGACCACGGCCTGCACTGCCAGGTCCAGCAGCGCCAGCGCCTCGTTATGGGTGCGTTCCTTCTGCGCCTGCCCGGCGTCCATCATCGGCAGCAGCAGCCGCGCGCTTGTCGCTTCCATTGCGTGTCTCCTCAAAGGTTTAGGATCGCAGGCGACGACAGGGCGTAGGTGCCCTGTTGCCGAACCGCCACTGTAACCGCGCCGGCGGGAACCTCCGCCGCGCTCAGCACCAGCTGCGGCCCGTCGCTGTTCCTTGTCGCGATCGTCGCGCCGGCCTGATCAGCAACGGCGATGCGATAACCCTCGCGCTCTTCGCCCAGCGGCACGTCGTCCCCGTCGCGCCATCGCCAGCCCAGCCGGCTGCGGCGCGTCCAGGTCAGGCGCAGCCCGCCGTCCGCCGTCCGCGCCGCGCGCAGCTGCACCGGCGGCGGCGGCGTACAGGACCGTCCGTCGATCGCCGCGCTGGCGATCGCCGCCTGCGCGCCGTCGCCGACGCCCGCCGCGGCGATTCGCACGCTCTCGCCCGGCTGCGCGCCTGGCAGCGGCAGCGAGATCGCGGCCCCGCGCTCGATCAGCACGAAGCGCGTACCGCCGGGATGCGCGGTGGCGGCGGTACCGCGGCACCCGCGCCACCATCCGCTCAGCCGCCAGCGGGTCGCATCGACCTGCACCGCGTCGCGGAACTGGATCAGTTCGTCACCGATCAGCGCCAGATTCGCACCGCGGTCGATCGCCGCCGCATCGGCGGAGGCCAGCGTCATCCCCTCATGCGCCA
>NZ_LSJO01000171.1:0-5642 GCF_001556735.1 Sphingomonas sp. CCH9-F2
AAAGGGGGTCCCTCTTCGACGCCGATCGGGGGTCCCTTTTGAACGCCGTTTGACACCGCCAGAGCGTCGATTGCTTCGAATGACGGCCGCCGGTGAGCGGCAGCAAGCGGTCGAAACAGATAGGCCGGCATCAACAGGTCGGCGGCATAATTATCAGCTTGCCGCTCAATGCCGGCACCGCCCTGGCTGACACTTCCGATCTCACTCGCCCTGCAGACCGACGACCGGCCGCGATGATGCTGCCAGTGGCCCAACTCGTGCGCGATCGAGAAGCGACGGCGACGCGGATCGCCATCGCCTTTCACAGTGATGATCGCCTGATTGCGAAAGCCGATGATCCTGGCTTCACAGCTCTCCAGAATGCCGTTGCGCACCTTGGCACCCATCGTCCAGTGGCATCAGCCGATACCAGTTCGGGTTCGACCTTCTGTTGCCTAGCGGACGCGCGGCTGCGCATGACGCCAATCAGGAATGCCACCATTCCCATCCTGCGCGGGCAATTCCGAACACCCTCGATCGTCTGACATACAGCTTCGTTGAGCAGGTCGTCGGCTTCACACCCTGCGGCAAACGCATATTGTCGTCCCGCCTTCCTCAGTCTGAGAAGGTCGACCGAGGTCAGGCGTTCGATCGCCTGCCGCGCTTCCGCAAGATCAAGGGTCGGTTCGCTCACTCAACTCCGCCGCTTCCTGACGGAGTAGGCTGATTTTCAGCGCGGCTCAGACACAACACGAAAAAATCGTGTCAGGATGTCCGAGAGCACCCGCCGTTTCAGCCTACCCCCTTTGATACTGTTCGGCTTCGACGCGCTTTTGAGGGTCAATGTCGGGCGTGACGCGATCATCGATCTCGTCGGCCCAATGGGCCTCGCCGGGTGCATAGGATCGAAGCTGGCGGGCTACACCTGGGATCTGGTTGAACGTTACGCGACCGAGCTCGTGTTCGTCGTGCACGAGCTTGCCCGGCCGGGGGAAATCGCAACGACGCGATTTCGCTTCTCGCGCAGGTTTGCGCCGGAGGCGGCGGGCGTCCGTGAACTTGCCGACAGCGCGGTGCTCGAAACGCCGTACTGGCAGCTTCACGCGGCAATCCTTGCTCACCACGGTCCCTGTCTCGGCTTCGCGGTTGAGGAACCACTTCACGTCAACGTCTGGCGCAATCGCGTCGAAGAAGCGGGTCTGGCAGTCGGCCCATGGCTAAAACCGCTCAAGGCCGCCATCCGCGACGGACTCCCCGACGACGCGCCAATCCAGCTTCCGGACGGCCGCACCCGGCCGCTCGGCGCGTTGCGCAAGTTGGTAAGCATCGAGCCTGGGCAGAAGGTGGGCTACATCACCGACGTGGCGGACACACCCGCGAACCGGGCTACCATCGTCTCCCTCTGCTACGGCGCCGACATCCTTTTTATCGAGGCGAGCTTCGCGGGTTCGGATATCCAGCGCGCGGCGGAGAGAGCGCATCTGACCACCATTGCCGCCGGAGAAATCGGACGTGCGTGCGAGGCGCGCCGGCTTGAGCCGTTCCACTTCTCACCGCGCTACGAGGATTGCGAGCAGATGCTGCTCGATGAGGTGGCGAGCGCCTTTGCGGATCGGCCGATGTAAATTGCGCCCGATATTGGCCCTACAGCCTCGGTGATCTCAGAGATCTGGATTGGTTGCTCCAGGCCTGCAACGTCGCCGGGGCGCACAGCAGGTGGTTTGAGCGCTCACCCATCTACTCCGCGCCGGGGCACAAAGCCGAACCGGCGCACAGGTGCACCCAGTTCGGTCAACGCCTGCTCGACTCGGCTGCGCGCGTCCTGCTCGCAAAGAAACAGCACATAGCCTCCGCCACCCGCGCCGCAGCCCTTGGCGCCTAGCGCTCCGGCGCGTTCGCCTGCCTGGAACAGTGCATCCATGCGCTCAGTTACGGCACCACCGCCGAGGGCTCGGGCGAGTTCGCGGTTGCGGGTCATCTCGGCTGCGAGTGCCGCCCAGTCGCCCTCCTCTAGGGCAGACCGGGCCGGCTCCACGCTATCCCGGATGGCGCGCAGGCATTGGCGGACACGAACATCGCCCTCCGCGAACCGCCGCCAGACCTGGGCATGGAGGTCGCCTGAGTCCGGTGACGAGCCCGCGTGACACAGGAGACAGCATTCGGCGAGTTCGGCGGTCGCCGGCTCGGGAAGGACGATCGGAGTCACCTCCGCGGGCTCGTCAGCGCCGCCGAACCGCAGCAGGTTAATGCCGCCAAGCGCCGCTGCATACTGGTCCTGCTTGCCGCCTTTTTCACCCATTGCACGCTCGATCCGGGCAGCCTGCTCGGCCCGCTCAACGTCGGACAGCGTCCGCCTGGTCAGACCGGCAATCAACTCGACCCAAGCAAGATTAGTCGAGGAGGAGGTGCCGAGATGTGAGTCCGGAGAGACCGCCAGATGGAGCGACAGGTCGAAGCCGCTCTCCGTCCAGCAGGCACGCCCTTCGGTGTAGAGGTCGATCGCGGCGTTGAGTACGGCACCCCCTTCCTCGCCGGCGAAGTCGGGCACGTCGCTCCAGCCTCCGGCAAAGTCGATAGAAGTCGCCACGGCGAGGAAGTCCGTCGTGGAAGAGGAAGAGCGATTGCGGGCGGGAATGAATACTGGATCGCATAGGGTACCCCCCATCGATTGTTTCCTACGTGCCGGAGCCGGGGTAAGCTGCTGATTGGAGCAGTCGCGCGAGATGGGCGGCGTTGCTGGCGGTCATGGCGACAGTCGATTGAACCTTGTCCGGAACAGGTTGAAGCTCTTTGAAGTCGGTTTTTCCCATAGCCTCACCAACCCAGTAGCAGGCGGCGGAGGCCGGGATTGTCCAGCCGGTGTCGTTCAATGCCTGATAGAGGGCCGCGCTGATGCTGTGGGCACCATCCTCGTTTCCGACGATCGCCACGATGGCAATCTTGCCGAAGCTCGGCATTCTGCTCTGCTCGTCTGTTTCGCTGAGGAAAGCATCCATCCTTTCCAGTACGCGCTTGGCGACACTCGACATTTGGCCCAGCCAGACGGGCGTACCGAATATGAGAATGTCGGCCTCAAGGATGCGACGGCGAAGCTCCGGCCATTCGTCGCCCGAACCTTCATCGGAGGTCACGCCCGGTTTCACATCATGATCGACGACGCGGATCGTCTCCGTACATTCCACCTCATGCTTCGCGAGTGCGGCCGCCACAAGGCCTATCATTTTATCGGTCGAGGATTGCTCGCCGGCTGCACCCTTCAGGGTACAATTCAATGCGATGGCCTTCAGGGGCATGTCCTTCTCCTCGCGGGTGGTTTTCGCGGTCTAAAAACTAGATCGGCTTCGGACCAACATCAGGCAAACCTTAGTGGGGCATGACCGCTCTCCGGCGTGCCATCCACATCTCAAGCACATCCCCGAAACGGCAGAGCAAATCTTCCGCCTGTGAGGTATCGTGTCCGTGGCTTGCGAGTTGGTCGATGATCGCGACCAAGCGCGTTATCCGTAGCTCGCCATCAACAATGCATTGCTCGATTCGGGCGAGGAGCGGATCGTCGAGGCCCGGCTCCTCGAATCTTCTTGCGGCCTCGCTCAGCAACATGGATCAAGTAGCGTCCCGAGAGAGGAGGCTGCCATAACAAACCCGCTGCTCGCCAAGCTTGAAGCTGTTGCCGCCCTCTCGGCCGACGATCGCCACGCCATCGAAACGATATGTGCCGGCACGCGAACGATCGGCGGCCATAAGGATATTGTGAGGGAAGGAGAGAAGCCGGAGCATATCCACATCATGCTCGATGGTTGGGCGGCACGCTACAAGGCATTGCCGGATGGCGGACGCCAAATCACTGGCTTCCTCCTTCCCGGCGATATCTGTGACATGGGCGCTGCGGTCCTAAAGCAAGCAGACCATAGCGTCCTTGCCCTCACGCAGGTCACGATCGCCTCCGTCACCCGTACCGCGCTGATCGAAGCGACGCGCGAGCGGTCGAGGCTCGCGCAAGCGTTCTGGTGGGCCAGCCTCGTTGATGAGGCGGTGCTGCGCACCTGGATCGTCAATCTTGGGCGTCGCGATGCCCATGCCCGAATCGCGCATCTGCTGTGCGAGTTGCACGCCCGCATCAAGCGCGTCGGCCAGATTCAGGATGGCGAGTTCAGCCTGCCTTTGACCCAGGAGCAGCTTGCCGATGCACTCGGGCTCACGTCTGTCCACGTCAATCGAACCCTGCAACGCCTCCGCGCCGAAGGGTTGGTGGCGCTGCGTAACCGTACGCTGACGATCCTTGATGCGGACCGGCTCGGCGAAGCCGCCAGCTTCGATCCAAGCTATCTCCACGCCTCGGCGGCATAGTTTCCGGATGCATATTCAACGAAGTCCCACCTGAAACCTTAAAGTATATTCGCCGTTGATATTTTGCCTCTCGGCTAGCGATGGAGGATTGCGGGAGAACATGCCGCTCGGAACACGCCACGAGTTGACCGGCATGCTCAACGCTGTCGGGAGTGATCTGGTGCTGCGCTTACAGGATGGCCGCGAATGGATATTGCTTTCGACAGCAGGAATCGAGCGGTTCATCGGCCAATCCGTCAAGGTGAGCGGCATCCGGGGCGGGAACGGCACCTTGCATGTGACCGGATTCGCGCCGGCACCCTGATCCCTCTCGTAAGCTCGGGATAGCGAAAGTGACAAATGATCCTCCTGACCATCGATCTTTGACTGTTTACGAAGCTCGGGCACGCTTCCACGCGAGCACGCTGGCCTTGGCGGAGGAAACCCTTGCTGGCCTTCGCAGCGCAGGCCATGTGCATCTGCCAGAGCGTGTCCTTGCGCTGCGCGAGCAAGCGCGACGCGGCTTACGCGTGATGAAAGCGCTCGCCGCCACATGGCATCGCGACCTCGCGGAGCGCCAGGAACGGCGCAATCAATGGGAAAGCGAGATCCAGCAGCGTTACGAGCGCTATAGAAAGCAGCGCCGATGAGGCGCCTTTCTTCCCGCAAAGCACTACCTCTTGGATCGACAATGGCGTTCTGAGGTCAGCATGTTCAGCCCGCTGCTTCCTATCAGCGCCACGATTTACTGCTTTGGTTGCGTGATGGAATTGGTACATCAGCAGAACGGAAATCCGGGTGCGTCGCGCTGGATCGACTATCTCGCACTTGCTATAGTATTCATTGGAGCAATCGGCTTCATCATTGGAGCGAGCCTGTCGGCCTAAGTGAGGATTAATCTCTCTGCCGGGCTTTCCGATCCACGTCCTCCCGATGATCTCCGATCGAGCCGCGGCGATTGGGCATCTGAAGCCCGTCGCTCTCCTGATCGCCTCCCGATCTCCGCGGCAAAAGGCGCTCGGCGAGCCTGACAATCGACAGCAGCAGAAGCGCGATCCCGGCGACGAGCGCCACCAGCACGGTTTGCCCCGCACCGGCGGCAATACCGACTGCGGCACTAAGCCAAAGGCTTGCAGCCGTTGTCATATTGCGCACGTCGCCGCCCCGCACGAAGATGAGGCCGCCTGCAATGAAGCCGATCGCTTGGGCAAGACCCTGGACCGCGCGTAACGGATCGCTATCCCGTTCCGCCGGTTGATCCTGTACGATCAGCAATGCCGAAACCATTATGGCGGCGGAACTGAGCGCCACGAGCGCATGGGTGCGCAGTCCGGCAT
>NZ_LSJO01000172.1:0-1851 GCF_001556735.1 Sphingomonas sp. CCH9-F2
GTGGAGGACAGGGCGAGCGCCAGGCCCAGCCCCGCCGACCCGCCCCAGCTCTGCCCCAGCCAGTGCAGCGCCACGCCGATCAGCAGCGCCGAGCCGAGCAGTTCGGCCGCGCCGGTGCCGAACACCAGCCGCCTGAGGTTCCACAATCGCTTGAACGACAGTTCCAGCCCGATCGAGAACAGCAGCAGGATGATGCCGAATTCGGCGAACGGCGCGATCGATTCCGGGTCCGATATGGTCAGGTAATAGAGCCACGGCGCCTGCGGCACCAGCGACCCCAGGCCCGCCGGCCCGACCAGTGCGCCCACCAGGATGAAGCCGATCACCGGGCTGATGCGAAACCGCGCGAACGCGGGGATCACCAGCCCCGCCGCACCCAGCACCACCAGCGCGTCCGAGAAACCATGATTGTCGAGACCGATCGCCATGGGCCGGACCCTAGGCGGAGCAGGGGCGGGTTGTCAGCCGTTAACCGACCGGATCGCGCCGGCCGTAACGAAAAGCGCCGCCGCGATCGGTGCGATCGCGGCGGCGCCCCCGTCGATGGTGGCGGCGCGGGCGGTGCCGCGCCGCGCGGGCCTCAGGCCCAGTTGGCCATCTTGTTCTCCAGGTTGACGCGCACCGCCTCGAAGAACTGCTCGGTGGTCATCCACTTCTGGTCCGGGCCGATCAGGATCGCCAGATCCTTGGTCATGTCCCCGTTCTCGACCGTCTCGATGCACACCTGCTCCAGCGTCTCGGCGAAGCGGGTGACGTCGGGCGTGCCGTCGAACTTGCCGCGATACTTGAGGCCGCCGGTCCAGGCGAAGATCGACGCGATCGGGTTGGTCGATGTCGCCTTGCCCTGCTGGTGCTGGCGGAAGTGGCGGGTGACGGTGCCGTGCGCGGCCTCCGCCTCGATCGTCTTGCCGTCCGGGGTCATCAGCACCGAGGTCATCAGCCCCAGCGAGCCGAAGCCCTGCGCGACCTGATCCGACTGGACGTCGCCGTCATAGTTCTTGCACGCCCACACGAATTCGCCGTTCCACTTCAGCGCGCTGGCGACCATGTCGTCGATCAGGCGGTGTTCGTAGACGATGCCGGCTTCCTTGAACGCATCCTTGAACTCGGCCTCGAACACCTCGGCGAAGATGTCCTTGAAGCGGCCGTCATACGCCTTGAGGATGGTGTTCTTGGTCGACAGGTACACCGGCCAGCCGCGGCCCAGGCCGTAGTTCATCGACGCGCGCGCGAAATCGCGGATCGATTCGTCGAGGTTGTACATGCCCATCGCGACGCCGGCGCCGGGGAAGTTGAACACCTCCTCCTCGATCGTCTCGCCGTTCTCGCCTTCCCACTTCATCGTCAGGCGGCCCTTGCCGGGCACCTTGAAATCGGTGGCCTTGTACTGGTCGCCGAACGCATGGCGGCCGACGACGATCGGGTGCGTCCAGCCGGGGATCAGCCGCGGCACGTTGCGGATCACGATCGGTTCGCGGAAGACGACGCCGCCCAGGATGTTGCGGATCGTGCCGTTGGGCGACTTCCACATCTTCTTGAGCTTGAATTCCTCGACGCGCGCCTCGTCCGGGGTGATCGTGGCGCACTTCACGCCGACGCCGTACTTCTGGATCGCCAGCGCGGAATCGGTCGTCACCTTGTCTTCGGTGCGGTCGCGCTCCTCGACGCCCAGATCGTAATAATCGAGGTCGATGTCGAGATACGGCTTGATCAGGCGCTCGCGGATCCATTCCCAGATGATCCGCGTCATCTCGTCGCCGTCGATCTCCACGACGGGCGTCTTCACCTTGATCTTGGCCATATGCGCTTCCTTTTGAGGGAGGTTTGGCGGGGTCGATACGGGGAAGGGGG
>NZ_LSJO01000173.1:0-23864 GCF_001556735.1 Sphingomonas sp. CCH9-F2
CCACATCATCGCACAGCTACGCTGGTGCGGAGGTCGTCCACGACATCACGTCAGGCGAACTGTCGCCGTCGCGGCCGGCAAAGCCCTTGACCCGCCGGAACGCGGTGATCGACTTCAGGCTGACGTCTTCGCTGAGGCGGAGGTTGGCGACCGCCGAAACGCCCCAGACGTCATAATGGTCGCTGTTCGGGCCGGTCGCGCCGACGGCTCCGGGGGCGGTCGCCCAGCGGCTGTCAAACTGGGCATTGGCGGGCAAGCCCAACTGGCTGTTGATCCGCGGATACCATTCGCGGTTTAGCGCATCAACGAGGGGACTGCCCCCGGCGACATAGCCGATGTTTCCGCCATAGCCCTGATGCTGGCGAATGCGCGTATAGTCGCCGGACACGGTCAGATCGAACGTGCTGGATGGCTTCCAGAGCAAGACTCCTCGCACGGCATCTTGCCCGATGTTGCCCTGTCCTTCTCCGTCCTTGTCGAGATACCGCTTCTGCAGATCGTCGGTGTGCCGGCTGATCGCCGAAAGACGAACGGCGGCCGTGTCGCCGAGCGGAATGTTGACCCCGGCCGCAATGTCGTGGCGATTATAGGAACCGCCGGTGATCGTCGCGCTGCCGCTAAACTTCTCGAGGTCGGGTTTCGTGGTGGTGATGCGGATCGCACCGCCGATCGTGTTCTTCCCGTACAATGTGCCCTGCGGACCGCGGAGTACCTCAATGCTGGCGATGTCGCCTAGGCTGTTGAGCGCGCCGCTCGAACTGGCGACGTAGACGTCGTCGACGTACAGGCCGACACCGGGTTCGTTCGGGATCAGGAAGTCGTTCTGGCCCACACCACGGATATAGACCTGGGCAGTGGTGCCGCCGCCATCGGGACGACCGTTGTTGATGTTGACCCCGGGGGCGAAGCTGGAGAATTGCTTGAGGTCGGTGATACCCTGACTTTTGAGCGTGGCGCCGGTCACCGCGATGATCGAGATTGGGACCTTCTGGACGCTTTCCGCCCGTCGGCGGGCCGTCACGACGATATCGCCAATATCGGGGCCGGCCGCTGCCGTCTGGACGGCCTGAGATTGGGCCGCATCGGGATCGGCCGGGATGTTGCTTGGGCTGGGCTGCCCTGGGGCCAGCGGCGTACCGGCGGTGCTGCTGCGCAATTCGGGCGCTGGAGGTGCCAGTGCGGAAGACGAGGACGGGGTGTCGGCTGGTACTGTGGTTCCTGTTGCTGGGAAAGCAGTAGTCTGAGCGTTCGGATCGGGCGCCGTCTGGCCCTTCGCTTCACCGCTCAACAAAGCGACAATGCAGCACGATACTGCCCATGCATTCCTCGCCATTTCGGCCCCTCCTTGTATCCCGTCGCGCTTGCGATCGGGCTCAGCGTTTTCGCTTTATGTCCGGACGCTGACACAGGTGCGGATCGCAGACACATGCCAAATCGAGAGACGATCAAGGGATTTCATAAAATGAATTTGATGGTACTAATATCGAACCGACGGGGCTTCGCCTGCCCTCGCGAGATCAAGCCCAATGACTGATCAATAGCTTCGATCGAGGAGCTGGTTTTAGGCCATGCCGCTGACTTGGCGGAGAAAATTTCAGAAAGCTGCCCAAGGATGGCAGCTCTGATCCCTGATGCGGTCCGCCCTTTATCCGTCTGAGCCGCTACCCATTCTTGGACTACTTGACTGGCGGTCATCCAGCATCTGCCGGCGGCGGCGGGCCATGTGCCGCTGACCGTTTCACCAGCGATATCGGCGTCTTGTTGCCGATGGCGCGATGCGGTCTCACCTCGTTGTAGTCTCTGCGCCAAGCCTCGCATTTTCGCGCTGCGTCGTTGCGGCTCATGAACCAGTGCTGGTTCAGGCACTCCGCCCGGAACTTGCCGTTGAACGACTCGATGAACGCATTGTCCGTTCGCCTGCCGGGTCGGCTGAAGTCGAGCGTGACGCCGCGGGTGTACGCCCACAGATCCAGGTCGCGCGAGATGAACTCGCTGCCCTGGTCGACGTGGATCGACGCCGGATACCGCTTGACCTTTACCGCACGTCCTGCCGGGGTAAAACAGGGCTCGCCGACGGCGTGACAAGCTGATCTGGCAACAGAAAGACGTTACGGGTTGTGGCATGTCATTCGTCACGACGTTTTGATGACCGACGATGATGCCCTGAAGCGCTGGTTCGTGGCCAACGTGCTTCCGCTGGAACGCGACCTCGAGCGCTATCTCGCACGGCATTGTCGGGCGCGGGAGGATGTCATCGATCTGCGGCAGGAAGTGTATGAACATGCCGTGGCCGCCGCGCGCAAAAGCCTTCCGCTCAATACCCGTCCCTTCGTGCTGACGGTCGCGCGCAATCTGCTGATCGATCGTGCCCGGCGGGCGAAGGTGATTTCATTCGAACAGATGGCGGACCTCGACGAACTGAACATGCCCGATCTTGACGAGGCGGACCGCGCACTGACGGCGCGCGACGAACTCCGGCGGGCGATGGTCGGGCTGGACCAGTTGCCCCCGCGTTGTCGTGAGGTCGTGCGGCTGCGGCGCGTGGAGGGGCTGAACATCCGGGAAACCGCCGACCGGCTCGGCGTCGGTCACCATACGGTCGAGCGGCAGTTGACGCTCGGCCTCCGGGCATTGGCCAATTTCATGCTCGGCGGGAATGCGCGGATCGAACGCAAGCCGGGGCTGGCCCCGCGACGGAAGCGAACGCAATGACCGGCCGTAACGACATCGAGGCGCGCGCCGCCGCCTGGTTGGTACGTCGCGACCAGCCCGAATGGAGCGCGACGGACGACGAGGCGCTCAGGGTCTGGCTGTCGGAGAGCGATGCGCACAAGGTTGCGCTATGGCGGCTGGAGACAGGCTGGGAGGCCACCGCGCGGCTCGCCGCGGCGCGGAGCGTGGCCGTGGAAAAACCTTCGCTGAACCGGCTGCTGGAAAGCCGCGCGCTTCAGGCGCTGGCAGCCAGCCTTGTCCTGATATGCCTGTTCGCCGCGGCGGTCGTTCCGGAATGGGTGCGACGCGACCAGCCGCCGCCGCCCCGCCGGTTCGCCACTGCCGTTGGCGAACATCGCGCGGTGCGCCTGCCCGATGGCAGCGCGGTGACGCTCAACACGGCCAGTACGATGCGGGCCGCGGTCGACAGCGGTCGGCGCGCCGTCTGGCTTGATCGCGGCGAAGCCTATTTCGACGTGGCCCATGACGCGCGCCATCCGTTCGTGATTCATGCCGGGGACCGGGTGGTGACGGTCCTCGGCACCCGCTTCTCGGTACGCCGCGACGGCGGGATGGTCACCGTCGCTGTCATCGAAGGTCGCGTCCGGGTGGAGGATGCTGCCAAGGGCGAGCGCGGACGGGCGGCCGTCCTCACCGCCGGCAACGTCGCCATTTCGCGAGGAACGTCGATGCTGCTGACCGACCGCTCATCCGCGCGGGCGCAAGCGGCGCTGTCATGGCGACGGGGCATGCTTACCTTCGACCGGACGACGCTGGAAGAGGCTGCAGCCGAGTTCAACCGCTACAACCGCCGTCAAATCCGGATCGCCGACCCGCAGGCGGCGCAGATCCGGATCGGCGGCACGTTCGATGCGACTGACATCGATGCGTTCGCGCGGCTGATGCGCGCTGGGTTCGGACTGGCGGTGCGCGAAGAGGCGGATACGATCACGATAAATTCCTGATCGATTGCGTTACGACTTTCCGCGCCCCGCCCGTCTAGCGTTGCAGAAGGCCCGAAGAGGCCGTGCAATATGGGAGGGGGAATATGCCCGGGAAGTATAAGTTCCTGATCGCGGCGGCATTCGCAAGTAGCTGGACGGCAACGCCTTCGTGGTCGCAGTCGCGAGCAGAAACGGCGAACCGGGTCCGCACGTACAGCATTGCGCCCGGATCGATGCGCGCGGCGCTCGACGCCTGGGCACGACAGTCTGGCACGCCGGTGCTGTATCGCAGCGAGGAAGTCGACGCGTTGCGGTCGCGCGGTGTGCGTGGAAAGCTGGACGCGGTCGCCGCATTGCGGGCGGTGGTGGGTGGCTCCGGCCTGATCCTGCATCGCGATCGCAGCGGCGCGATCGCCGTGACGCGGATGCCGGCCCCGGACCGCACGGCGGCGATCGCGCTTGCCGCGCAACCGGCTGCGGCGCCCGCCCAGGAAGACGATTCCATCGGCGACATCGTCGTGACCGCGCGTCGTACGGCGGAACGTGGCCAGCGGGTTCCGGTGGCGATCACCGCCTTCTCGCAGGATGCGATCCGCGAAAAGGGCATCAACAACGGAACCGACCTCCAGAATTTCACGCCGTCCCTGTCGGTGGTCGGCGACGTCGCGCGCAATCAGGAAACCTACACCATCCGCGGCATGGGCGGGACCGGCGGTCCGGGTGCGGGGAGCGGTCCCGGTGTGGTCGGCTATTTCGCCGAAGTCCCCACCAGCGTCAGCGGCCCGGGCAATTTCTACGACCTTGCATCCTTACAGGTCCTGAAAGGCCCGCAGGGAACGCTGTTCGGGCGCAATACGACCGGCGGTGCCGTTCTGCTGGAGCCGCAACGGCCGCGGATGAACAAGGTCGAAGGTTATGTCGACGGGACGATCGGCAACCTTCAGCGCAAGAGCGTTCAAGGCGCGCTGAACGTCCCGATCGTCGACGACCTGCTGGCGATCCGCTTCGCCGGGCAGCTGGACAAGCGCGAAGGCTATGTCCGCGACGTCATCACCGGGCGCGACTATCTGAACCGCAACAATTTCAGCCTGCGCCTCGGCATCCAGTTCGATCCGACCGCCACGATCAGCAACTATACCGCTGTCAGCTATCAGGAGGTCGACGAACATGGCGGCGGCAGCATCCTGCTCGCGGTCAATCCCGCGCGCCCCTATGCCGCGCTGTTGCAGCCCTATCTCGCGGCCCAGCAGGCGCGCGGCGTACGCCGGACCGCGCTGAGCGTGCCGACGTTCGAGAAGGCGAAGAACTTCCTTGTCCTCAACAACACCGAATGGCGCGTCAGCGATACGTTCACACTCAAGAACATCTTTAGCTACGCACGCACCCGCTCGACCAGCGCCACCGACCGCGATTCGACGACGCTGCCGATCGCCGACCTGCTCGGCGCCTATCCGGGCAGCTGGAACAACAACCTGCGCACCATCACCGAGGAAATGCAGGCGCGCTACGACGACGGCACGCTCAGGGTGCAGGCGGGCGGCTTCTTCCTCGACCAGAAGACGCCGGCGCCGCTCACCTTCGCCACCGTAAACCCGATGCAGGTCGGCGGTATCCTGGGTGGCGGTCCGTTGCTGATCCCACAGCCGTTGCAGGCGGCGCTCGGCCTGACCAGCGCGCTGGTCCCCGCACTCACCCTGCAACCGAGCGCTCATGTCGACGGACGAAGCAAGGCGGCCTATGCGCAGGTACAGTATAAGATCGTTCCGACGCTGACCGCCACCGCCGGCTTCCGCTGGACCTGGGACGAGTTCGGCGGCGATATCCAGAGCTATCAGGACCCCGCCAGCTACCAGATCTTCAACCGGCTGGCGGCACTCGGGATCATCAGCCCCGCCCAGGCGGCGCAGGTGGCGGGATTGAACGCCGGGCTGTGCGTCTACGACGCGTACCAGGCGGTCGCCGCCGGTCGCTTGCCCACGCTCAAATATCCGAACTGCACTTCGCCGACCTTCAGGGGCAAGAGCAACGGCCCGACCTGGCAGCTGGGGCTCGACTGGCAGGCGGATTCGCAGACCCTGCTCTACGCCGTATCGCGACGGGGCTATAAATCAGGGGCGAGCAACCCGATCGTGTCACTGTTCCTTGGTGAGGAGCATCCGCTGTTCGCGGTGAAGCCCGAACAGGTGACCGATGCCGAATTGGGGCTGAAGCGCGACTGGATCTTCGGCGAGGTCAAGGCACGGACGAACATCGCCGCCTTCTATACTTGGTACAACGATATCCAGGTCATCCAGCGCGCCGCGATCGCCGGATCCGACATCCTGACCAACGCGCAGCGCGCGCGGGTGATGGGGCTGGAGTTCGAAGGCATGTTGGTCCCGGTCAAGGGCCTGACTCTCGGCGCAACCTATTCGTACAACTCGGCCAAGTATCTGCAGTATGACACGATTGCGATCCCCGCGATCCCGCAGGCGCTGACCGCCGCGCAGCCGAGCCGCGACCTTGCCGGCACACCCTTTTCCTTCGTGCCGAAGCATAAATACAACCTCACCGCGAGCGTCGACCTACCCCTCCCTGAACGCGAGGGGACGCTCCAGCTGACCGGCAACTGGTCGTATCAGACCAGTCAGCGCGTCACGCCCGAGGCACAGCCGTTCGACATGATCGCGGGATACGGCCTTCTGAACCTTCGACTCGACTGGCGCGATGTGCGCGGCTTCCCGCTCGACCTCGCCTTCTACGGCACCAACATCCTGAACCGGGAGTATCGCGTGACCGCCAACCCCAGCTACAACAATTCGGGCTTCATCGGCTCGATCTATGGCGAGCCGGCGCAATATGGCGTCCAGCTCCGCTATCGCTTTTGAGGGGCGATCGGACATGACGCGCCATACCGCGATCCTCCCCGTCATCCTGCTGGCCAGCGCCGCCATCGCCCAGCAATCTCCGACCGCGTTCCAGCCAACCGCTGCCCAAGCCGCATTACAGTCCAAAGCACGAGCAGCCGGCGCTACCGGGCTGGCCGCAACGGCTGCACCCGGCGGCGGCATGATCCTGAACGGCACCGTCGAAGGACGTCGGTTCGTTCTGACCCTTCCGCCGAACTGGACCGGGGAGACGGTGCTGTTCGGGCAGGGCTATGCGCTGCCCGGCACGCCACCGACGGTCCCGGCCGACCCGCTGGCAAAGGACCCGGGCGGGGGGCTGTTCCATCACCTGTATGCGCAAGGGATCGCCAGCGGCATCGCTGCGGTCGACAAGAACGGCATCGCGACCGAGACTGCGACGCGCAACACCATGCGGTTGCGTGCGCTGGCGGTGAAACTGGGGGCTAAGCGCTTCTATGCGGTCGGCGGATCGATGGGTGGCAACATCGTCCTGTCACTCATCGAGAACTATCCCAGGGCCTTTTCCGGCGCGCTGGCGATGTGCGGGGTGACCCAGGGCTGGCTGGCGATGGTACGGCAACTTGCCGACATGCGCGGCGCCTATGACGTGCTGACCGAGGGAACGCCCTATGCACTGCCCGGCGGCAAGAACCTGACCCGCTCGGCACTGCCGATCGTGCCGCCGGCCGATGGTACGACGTCGGGCGATGCGTTCCGCGAGGCGCAGAAGACCAAGCTGCTGTCGCCGATCCTCGCGCTTTTCCTCGCTGCCGAGGCGAACCCGCAGGGACCGGAGGCGCGGATCATCCGGCAGGTCGCGGCAGTCGGCGGATTCGCGCCTGATCCGGCAGCGCTTGGCGCACCGATCTCTTCGGCGGCCCTTGGCATGGACGACATCAAGGCCACGATGGGCGGCCTGCCGATCGGCAATCGCGACACCGTCTACGCTCCGCCCGAGATGAACGCGGCGGAAGCGGCGGCGTTCAACCGCAAGATGCAACGCTACGATGCCGATCCTCGGGCGGTCGCCTATGCGCAGCGCTGGCACGAGGCGACAGGACGATTCCGTATCCCGCTGGTCACGGTGCATCAAACGATCGACTCGCTCGTTCCCTATGCGCAGTCGGAAGGGCTGGGCCGGATCACCGCCGCCGCCGGCAACGGCACCCGGCTGGCGCAATATGCGGTGCCGCCGACGAAGATCGCGCTGCCCGGCGGCCTAAGCGGGTATACGCATTGCGGTTTCACGCCTGCCCAGAACATCGCCGCGTTCGATGCGATGCGCACCTGGGTCCGGACCGGGCGCAAGCCAGGACCGGATGCAGTGCGATGACGATTGATCGACGCGATCTGCTCGGGCTCGGCGCGGCGGTCGCGGCCACGGCGACGCTGCCGGCACGGGCCGCTGGGCCCGCCCCGTTTCTCTGGGGCGCGGCGACGGCGGGGCATCAGGTCGAGGGCAACAACGTCAACGCCGATATCTGGCTGCTCGAACAGGTCACGCCGACCGTTTTCGCCGAACCGTCCGGCGATGCCTGCGACAGCCTGCACCGCTGGCGCGAGGATGTGGCGATCGTCCGCATGCTGGGACTGAACTGCTATCGCTTCTCGGTGGAATGGCCCCGTATCGAACCGGCAAAGGGCCAGTTCTCGCAAGCGTGGCTCGATCATTATGCGCGCATGGTCGACCATTGTCGCGAGCAGGGTATCGCCCCCGTCGTCACCTTCAACCATTTCACTGCCCCGCGCTGGTTCGCGGCGGCCGGCGGCTGGGAACAGGCGGACGCACCGGCGCTGTTCGCGCGCTATGCCGAGCGTGTCGCCCGTGCGATCGCGGACGGGATCAGCCATGCGCTGACCTTCAACGAGCCCAATCTGGCACTGGGCGGGCGCTGGGCGGTCAGTCGGCCGCCGCCCGCCTTCATGGCGCGCATGGCGGCATGTGTCGCGGCGGCAGCGAAGGCCAGCGGGTCGAATCGCTTCTCCGTCCTGAATGGCGGGGATCCCCGGCCGATGATTCCCGGCATCACCGCCGCGCACGTCCAGGCCCGTGCAGCGATCAAGGCCGTCCGGGGCGACCTGCCCGTCGGCCTCAGCCTCGCGATCCCCGATGAGGTGGCGGTAGGTGTGGACAGCGCGATCGAACGCAAGCGGGCCGACGTCTATGGTCCCTTCTTCGCGGTGATGGACAAGGACGATTTCGTCGGCGTCCAGACCTATGGCCGCGCCTATATCGGCGCGGAGCGCGAGGTTGCGCTGCCCGCGGACGCGGCGCGCCGTCCCGATGGACGCGAATGGTTTCCGGCCGCGGTCGGCAACGTCGTGCGCTATGTCCACCGCGAGACGGCGAAGCCGGTACTGGTGACCGAGAACGGGATCGACGCCGCCGACGACCGCGAACGCGCGCGCTTCATACCGGCGGCGATCGCTTCGATCGAGACCGCGCGGCGCGACGGCGTGCCGGTGCTGGGCTATATCCACTGGTCGCTGCTCGACAATTTCGAATGGTTTTCGGGCTACGCCCCCAGGTTCGGACTGGTCGCGGTCGATCGCACCAGCTTCCGCCGCACGATCAAGCCGAGCGCGCGCACCTATGCCGCCCTCGTGGCGGGACGGCGGTGATGCGGCGCCGGGCGATCGCCGTGCTGACCCTTTCGGTCGCGACCGGCCAGCCGGTGGCAGCGCAGAGCGTGGCCGTGCCGGCCTTTACCCTGCCGCCGTCCAGCCAACTCAGCGCCGAGGCCCGTCAGGTTCTTGAGCGGATGAAGGCGGAAAGCGCATCGAAGGACATCGGTAGCGACTTAGTGCGGCAGCGTGCCTTCTACCAGCAGTGGAACGATCGGCGGCTGGCCGAGATGCGCCGCCATTTCGCGACGAATGAGCGTCGCGACCTGATTGCGGGCGTACCCGTCGCCATCGTCGAGCCCCAGGACGGCATCGCCCCCGGCAACACGGAGCGTGTCCTGATCAACGTCCATGGCGGGGCATTCATGTGGGGATCGGGCAGCGGCGCGCTGGTCGAGGCGATCCCGATCACCGCCGTGATGCGGGTGCGGGTGGTCACGGTGGACTATCGGCTGGCACCCGAACACCGGTATCCGGCCGCGTCGCAGGATGTGGTGGCCGTCTACCGCGCGTTGCTCAAGACGCATCGTCCGGAGAATATCGGCATCTATGGCTGCTCGGCCGGCGGCATCATCACCGCGCAGGCGACCGCCTGGATCCGCAAGACCGGAATGCCGCGACCCGGTGCGATCGGAACCTTTTGTGGCACCGGGGCTCCCTATTCGGGGGACAGCCCATACCTTGCCGGGCCGATCACCGGCGGCGAGGTGGTGTCCACGCTGGTCCTGCCCGACAGCTTGCCGGCCCCGTACATGGCGGGCGTGAAGAGCAGTGACCCGATCGCCTATCCACTTCAGACGGATGCCGAGATCCGCGCGATGCCGCCGACCTTGCTACTGGCGGGCGGGCGCGATTTCGCGGTCAGCGCCCTGACGCGCGCCCATCGTCGCCTGACCGCAGCCGGGGTGCCGAGCGAGCTGCAACTGTTCGACGGCCTGCCGCACGCCTTCTTCATGTGGCCCGACATGCCGGAATCAACGGAAGCCTTTCGCCTGATCGCAGGCTTCTTCGACCGGCATCTCGGCCGGCGCCCCCGATAGCCAAGGAGTACGCCCGATGCGCGCCTTTTCCGTGATGCCCCTGCTTCTCGCCGGTGCCGCAGCGCTGGCTGCGCCCGTTACGTCCGCCGGCGCGCGGGACGTTCCGGCGTCCAGCCAACAGCTACTCGCGGCACAGGCCAGCCGACTGGGTGCCACCGACGTCACGGCGACCGGCCGCGCGGACGGGGGCGTCACGATCAACGGCCGGCTCGACGGCAACCAGTTCGCGCTCGCATTCCCGAAGGGGTGGACCGGCGACGGGCTGCTCTACGCCCATGGCTATTCGCCACCGGGCACGCCGGTGGCGGTATCGCCCGATCCGGTCGACAAGGGGCTGGGCACCGGCGCGCTCGGCGAGGCCTATGCACAGGGCTTCGCGGTCGGGCATAGCGCCTATGCCAAGGCCGGGCTGGGTGTGGAGGCCGGCGCGAACGCCACCGCCCGCCTGCGCGACCTGCTGGCAAGGATGGGCGGCAAGCGCATCTATGTGATGGGCGATTCGATGGGCGGCGGGATCGTCGTCACGCTCCTCGAACTATATCCCAGGGCCTTTGCCGGTGGCCTGGCCCGCTGCGGTGTCGTTGCCAACTGGCAGGACCTGCTCGGACGGCTGATCGACATGCGCCTGGCCTACAATGCCCTGACCAAGGGCACGCCCTATGCGCTGCCCGGCAACCAGGACGTTCGCCGCGACGCGATGTCGTCACGCCCGCCCGCCGGAACTCCGGACGCGGCGGCACAGGCCTATGTCTTCGCCCAGATCGCCAAGGTCGGCATGCCGCCGCTTGCCTTGTGGACCGCCGCACAGAAGGATCCGACCGGCCGCGAGGCCCGGATCGTCCGCGCCGTCACCACGATCGGCGGGTTCGAATATGACGCCGCATCGCTCGCCTATCCGCTCGTCACGGCCGCACTGGGTGCCGACGACATGGCAGCGACCGCCGGCGGCTGGGTCCATGGCAACATCGGCAAGGTCTATGCGGCACCCTCGCTGACGGCCGAAGAGAACGCCGCGCTCAACCGCGACATCCAACGGGTCGAAGCCGCGCCACAGGCCGTCGCCTATCTCCGCAAATGGCACACCGCCACCGGCCGGATCGAGGCGCCGTTGGTGACGGTCCACAACCGGATCGATTCCCTCGTCCCCTACGCGCAGGAAGCGCAGCTGGCCGCGGCGGTGGCAAAGGCCGGGCGGACCGCGAAGCTGGCGCAGTTCACCGTCCCGCCGACCCGCGCCCCGCTGCCGATCGGCGGGATCGAGGGCTATACCCATTGCGGCTTCGACAGGGGGCAGACGCTCGCCGCATGGAATGCGTTGCGTGCCTGGGGCGAACAAGGCCGCAAGCCCGACGCGGAGCTGCGCTGACCATGGCTATCGTTTCGCCACCCCGGCGCCGGAAGCCTGTGCCTATCCGCTGCTGATCCGCCACCTGCTGCAAAGCGCGCTCGACGTGCGCAGCCCGGGCAAGCTCGCCGGCACCGACGGCCGCCGCCACGGCTATCCCGAACTCGCGCGGCGGATCGGTCGCCTTGCCGCGCAGACGGTGAATGTTCGCCCGCCGGTTACAGCGGCTTGCCGTCGCGGCCGAGCAGGTCGATGCGATAGGAGCAACCGTACAGCGTCTTGCCCGGATGGCTGGTGGCGTTCGAGATCGAGCGCGCGATGACGGTATGCGTGCCAAAGCCGTCCTTCTCGGTCGCCGGTTCGGTCACGTCGGACAGCACGCGCTGTCCCATGAACTTGCGGAAGGGGATGTCGCGGCGCACCTTGTCGCCGGTCGCGACGCGCGCTTCCCCGGCGGCGGCGGCGGCGATCGCGTCGATCGCGGCATCGGTGTCGAGTCTGTTGATGATGCCTTCGCCGGCGGCGATCTGCTTCGGATCGGCCAGGTCTAGGATCGCGACCACCCCGGAGGAGCTGAACCCCACCCGGCGCGTCGACCAGTTGCCGGCGACGGTCACCGGGCGCGGCAGCTCATATTCGGCCAGGAACGGGTTCTTCCCCGCGATCTTCCGCCAGCCGCGGCGTTCGGCCAGACCGTCCGAACCGATCGTCATCGCGAAGCCGTTATAGGTCGGCGCATCGACGCGGCAGTTGATGGCATCGACGATATCGACGGTCGCAGGATCGACATCGGCATCCTGGCCGGCCCATGGCGGCGTGGCGGCGAATAGCAGCGGCAGCAGGGCAGGCATCCGTGGCATCGTCGCTCCGTTCCCCTGTGCGATCGTCGGTGGACGGCGCGTTCGTACAGACGGACCGCGTGCGCAACGATTCCGGGATCACCGGCGACCCGAAGGCGCTGCGCCGCTCAGAACAGCAGCGTCAGGCCGTAGAACAGCGCGCCGATCGTCGCGGAGGCGGGGATGGTGATGATCCACGCCATCACCACGTTCTGCGCCACGCCCCAGCGTACCGCGGAGGCGCGCCGCGCGGTGCCCGCGCCGATGATCGCGCCCGTGATCGTGTGCGTGGTCGACACCGGAATGCCCAGCGCGGAGGCGGTGAACAGCACCATCGACCCGGCCAGCGAGGCGCTGAACCCTTGGTGCTGCGACAGCTTGGTGATGCGGCTGCCCATCGTCTCGATGATCTTCCACCCGCCGGTCATCGTGCCGGCCGCGATCGCGATATAGCAGCTGATCGCCACCCAGTGCGGCACCTCGAACGGACCGGTCAGATAGCCGGTGGAATAGAGCAGCACGGTGATGATCCCCATCGTCTTCTGCGCATCGTTCAGCCCGTGGCTGAGCGAATAGGCGGCGGACGACAGCAGGTGCAGCGCGCGGAAGCTGCGTTCCGCGCGGTTGGCGGTGGCGCGGCGCAGCGCCCAGCTGGACATGAGCATCACCAGCATCGCCAGGATCATCCCCAGCGTCGGCGACAGCACGATCGCCAGCAGCGTCTTGTTCAGGCCGCCCCATTGCACCGCCCCGATGCCCCCATGGGTGACGCCCGCGCCGATCAGCCCGCCGACCAGCGCATGGCTGCTCGACGACGGAATGCCGCGCAGCCAGGTGATGACGTTCCACGACATCGCCCCGCCGAGCGCGCCGAAGATCACCGCCGGGGTCACCACGTCCTTGTCGATCAGCCCCTTGCCGATCGTCTCCGCCACCGCATGCAGGCTGGGGATGGCGATGGTCAGGAAATAGGCGGCGAAGTTGAACGCGGCGGCGAACAGCACCGCCTGCACCGGCGACAGCAGCCGCGTGGCGACCACCGTGGCGATCGAATTGGCCGCATCGTGCAGGCCGTTGAGGAAATCGAACGCGAGCGCGACCGCGATCAGGCCGACCAGCAGCGGAAAGGCCAGTTCGTGCATGGTGGTTTCGTCCCGGACCGATCAGGCGTGATCGATGACGATGCCGTCGATCTCGTCGGCGACATCCTCGAACGCATCGATGATGCGCTCCAGATGCTTGTAGATCTCGCGCTCGGTGACGAAACGCAGCGTGTCGGTGGCGCCATGGTCGCGCAGCGCGCGCTTCAGGCCGGCGGCATGGACCTCGTCGGCATGGCCCTCGATGCGGATCAGCCGCTCGGTCAGCTCGTGCAGCCGCCCGCCGTTGCGGGTGATGTCGCGCAGCAGCGGCATCGCCTCCGCCGCCAGCCGCGCGGCATCGACCGCCAGCGCCGCCATGTCGCGCATCTCCGGCGCGAAATCGTCGAGGCCGTACAGGTCGACCGCGGCGGCGGCGGCCTGCATCTCGTCGATCGTATCGTCCAGCGCGCCGATCAGCGCGGTGATCGCGCCGCGATCGAACGGGGTCAGGAACGTCTTGCGGACGGTGACCAGCACTTCGCGGGTGATGTCGTCGGCGTCATGCTCGCGCTCGCTGATCTCGCGGATATGCTCCGCGGCGGCCGGCCCGCCGGCAAACAGCCGCGCGGTCGCTTCCGCGCCGGCCTGTACCGCGGCGGCATGCGCCTCGAACAGCTCGAAGAAATTGCCCGTCCTGGGAAGCAGGCGCTGAAACCAACCGAACATCGAACCCCATCCAGAGTCTTTGGCGACCATGCCCGCCTGATGGCCGCGCCGAATCGCCGCCCGGAAATCGGCCGGCGCGAAGGAACGGATCAGGTCGCGCAGGTCCGGCTCGTCCACCACATCGGCCGCGCGGGCAAGCGGAAACCAGCGGCGTTCGCGCTCGCCCTGCTCTTTCCAGCTGTCCAGTTCCTCGCTGACGGCCAGCGGGAACACCTCCACATCGGCCATCAGCGACGCGCCGCTGCCGCGCCGCTTGCGATAGCGATAGCTGCCCAGCGGCACCGGCGACAGCGCGCCGATCACGCCCGCTTCCTCGCGCGCCTCCATCGCGGCGGCGGCATGGGGCGACAGGCGCGGGTCGATATTGCCCTTGGGAATGACCCACCGCCCCGTCCCGCGCGAGGTGACGAGCAGCACCTGCACGTCGCGCGTGTCCTGGGTGTCGAGGCGATAGGGAAGCGCGGCGATCTGTCGAATGGAATGGCTCCGGCGCGGGAGTGGCGGGATGCGGCCCCCATACCCCCATCCGCGCCGGAAAACAGGGGGGCGTCAGTCGGCGGGCCAGGAATAGGAGAAGCGCAGCGCCAGCACGACCGCGTCCTTCACCGTCCGGTCGGCACCGGGGTGCAGGATATATTGCACGTCGGGCTGTATCGACAGGCCATCGAGCAGCTCGTCCGAATAGGTCAGTTCGAACAGCGTCTCGGCTCCGGCCAGCGGGGGCGCCTCGGCGGGCGCGCCGTCGCGATAGGGGCGCGACAGCGCGCCGCTGCCCGCGCCCAGCGACAGCATGCTGGCCGGGCGCGCGGCGAACAGCCGCTCGATCAGCACGCCCGCCTGCCACCCGCCCGCGAACGGCGTCGTGCGCCCGTCCGATACGCCGGCGCGCGCGAAGACCGCGGTGTGCGCCACGTCCCCCGCGCCGCCACGTCGACCGAGGCGAGCACATAGGCGCCCTGCGCCGCGAACCGCTCCTCCACCGGGGTGACCCCCGGCGGGATGACGCCCGGCTGCCGTTTCGTATAGCGCCACCCGCCGATGCCCAGCCGCAGCGGCGCGGTGATCCCGGCCTCCGCGATTACCAGCACGCCGTTGCGCGCGCTGACGTCGATGCCGTCGTCGTCGCCCAGCGTGCCCGCAGTCGCGTTGATGACCGCGGCCTGCGCATAGCCGCGCCCGCGCTCCACCCGCAGTCGCGCGGCGAGCGCGGTCGACGGGAAGATCGACGGCCCGTTCGGCCCGGTCGACGACAGTTCCGATCCGATCCCGAAGATCGGGTTGACGAGCAGCCCGGCCGGATCGCTGACGTAGAATTCGCTGTTGAGGTCGTACAGCCCCGCGCGCAGCGTCACGCCGCCGCCCAGCGACTGTTCCACCCACGCCTCGTACAGCTTCAGCCGCTGGTTGGTGACCTCGATATTGTCGATACCCTGCAGCGTACCGGCCAGGTCGTTGGGATTGCCGCCGAAATTGTTGAGCACATCGGCGTGGAAGGACGCGCCGCGCCACCCGATCGCGCGCGTCAGGTCGATGTCGAGGGTGACGTCGAGATTGTCGAGCGCGCGCGCACCGCGCGCCGCGCCGCCATCGACGACGCCGATCACGTCGGCGGTGTAGCTCGCCGACAGCTTCACGACCGGTTCCGGCGCGGGCGCGTCCTGCGCCCGGGCCTGCGCCGGGGTCATGCCGACCCATGCGGTCATCGTGGCGGCCGCGACCAGCGGGCGCAGGATCTTGCCGGAATTGAGCATCCTTACCTCCGGCGATCGCTCTAGTCGCCGGGGGCTGGAGAAATGTTTCGCGGAGAGGGTAAAGATGAATTTCATGCTCCGAATTGACGGTTCAACAACAGTTGATCCGGACCATTTCGGCAGGATTAAGATAAATTTCGGCTTTTGCCGTCTATTCTTGCCTCCTTATCGTCATGGGGAGCAGGCATGACCCGATCGATCAACCGGATGACGTGGGTGGCCATTCTGGCCCTCGCCGCCTTGGTGCTGGCGGCTGGCGCGACGAGCATCTGGTCCAGCCGCATTCAGGCGCGCGCCGTCGCGCGACTCAATGATTCCAGCGACCTGATGCGCAATCACATGACGGCGGACATGATGCACGACGCCATTCGCGGCGACGTGCTGACCGCGCTGGCGGCGCGCACCGATCCGGGGCTGGACGCCGCGGACGCCGCCGAATCGCTGACCGGGGACATCGCCCATCTGCGCGAGGCGCTGGCCGTCGATCGCGCCTATGTCGCCGCACCCGACGTCGCGCAGGCCGCCACGCGCATTACCGCCGACGCCGATCGCTATGCCGCCGCGGCGGAAGCGATCGTGAAGGCGGCGCGGATCGACCCCGCCGCCGCGAGCGCGCAGCTGCCGACGTTCCTGAAGACCTTCTCCTCGCTCGAGAAGAGCATGGAAGAGGTATCCGACGCCATCGACCGGCATGTCGACGCGGAGGCCGCCGCCGCCAATTCCACGGCGTCGCTGGCCAGCCTGCTGATCATCGGGGGCACCGCGATCACCGTGGTGGTCGTGCTGCTGGTCGGCTTCGCCGCGCGCCGCCATGTCGTGGCCCCGCTGGTCGCGCTGGTCGGCGTGGTCCGGCGGATGAGCGACGGGGACCTGTCGGTCGAGGTGCCCGCCGCGTCGCGTCGCGACGAACTGGGGCAGCTGGCCGGCGCGACGCAGGCGTTCCGCGACCAGCTGGCGGGCGCCGAGCGCGCCAAGCAGGAACAGACCGACCTGATCGTCGGTAGCGTCGGCGACGCGCTGTCGCAGCTGGCCGACGGCGACCTGATGGTGCGCGTGGACGCCGACCTGACCGGGCCGTTCGCGAAGCTGAAGAGCGATTTCAACAATGCCGCGCAGGCGCTGCAGGCGACGATGAAGCGCGTGTCCGATTCGACCAGCGGCATCAACAACGGCGCGGCGGACATCCGCCAGGCGTCCGACGACCTGTCGCAGCGCACCGAGCAGCAGGCCGCCAGCCTGGAGCAGACCGCCGCCGCGATGGAGCAGATCACCAGCGGCGTGCGCGATTCCGCCAGCCGCGCGGCGCGCGCCAACGCCGCCGTCGAGCAGGCGCGCGACGAAGCGCAGCGTTCCGGCGAGGTGATGCAGGCCGCGGTCGCGGCGATGGGCGCGATCGAGCGCACCTCCGGCGAGATTTCGGACATCATCAGCGTGATCGACGGTATCGCGTTCCAGACCAACCTGCTCGCGCTGAACGCCGGGGTCGAGGCGGCGCGCGCGGGCGATGCGGGCAAGGGTTTCGCCGTCGTCGCATCCGAAGTGCGCGCGCTGGCGCAGCGGTCGGCGGATGCGGCCAAGGACGTGAAGGCGCGCATCACCGCGTCCGCCGATCAGGTCGGCAACGGCGTCGGGCTGGTCGGGCAGACCGGCGATGCGCTGAACCGGATCATCGAGCGCATCACCGAGATCAACGCGCTGGTCCGCGAGATCGCCACGTCCGCCGAACAGCAGTCGAGCAGCCTGGCACAGGTCAGCACCGCGGTGTCCGAGATGGACGGCGTGACGCAGCAGAATGCCGCGATGGTCGAACAGGCGACCGCCGCGGCGCGCGGCCTGGCGGAGGAAGCCGACATGCTCGCCTCGCAAGTGGCGCGTTTCCGCACCGGCGGCGGCACCGTCACGCCGATCGCGACTGCCCGTGCCGAACCGTCGCCGGCCCCGATCGTGCCGCAGCGGATCGTTCGACAGGCCGGCAATGCCGCGCTGGCGGTGGAGGACGACTGGTCGTCGTTCTGAC
This sequence comes from Sphingomonas sp. CCH9-F2, assembly GCF_001556735.1. Taxonomy (NCBI): domain Bacteria; kingdom Pseudomonadati; phylum Pseudomonadota; class Alphaproteobacteria; order Sphingomonadales; family Sphingomonadaceae; genus Sphingomonas; species Sphingomonas sp. CCH9-F2. The sequence continues at coordinate 17,970 of NZ_LSJO01000173.1, forward strand.
GGCCGGGCGAAGAGGGCGGGGGGCGCGATCCGGCTCGACTATCCGGCGTCCATCGGGCATCAGCGCGCGCGATGCCCCCCGCCTTCGCTCATATCGACACGTGGATCTTCGATCTGGACAACACGCTCTATCCGGCGAGCGCGAACCTGTTCGCGCTGATCGATGCGAAGATGACCGCGTTCATCGCCGATTTCCTGTCGGTCGACCCGGTCGAGGCGCGGCGCATCCAGAAGGAATATTTCCTCGGCCACGGCACCACGCTGGCCGGGCTGATGGCCGGGCATGATATCGATCCGGCCGCCTTCCTCACCTTCGTCCACGATATCGAGATGGACGTGCTGGAGGAGAACGCCCCGCTCGCCGCCGCGCTGGCGCAGCTGCCGGGGCGCAAGCTGGTGTTCACCAACGGCGACCGCCCCTATGCGCTGAAGGTGCTGGAGCGGCTTGGCCTGGGGCAAAGCTTCGAGGCGGTGCACGACATCCATGCGATGGACCTGGTGCCCAAGCCCGCGCCGAGCGCCTATGCCGGGCTGTGCGCGGCGTTCGACATCGACCCGACCCGCGCGCTGTTCGTCGAGGACATGGCCCGCAACCTCGCCCCCGCCAAGGCGATCGGCATGACGACCGTCTGGGTGGACAACGGGTCGGAGCAGCACCACGACGCCGACCGATCCTATGTCGACCTGCGCGTGACCGACGTCACCGCCTGGGTCCAGTCACTGTTGGAGGACCAATGACCGCCGAGCTTTCCGCGACGATCGATGCCGCCTGGGACAACCGCGCCGATCTGGGGCTGACCACCGGGGGCGAGGTGCGCGTCGCGGTCGACCGGGCGCTGGCGATGCTGGACGCCGGGACCGCGCGCGTCGCCGAGCCGGACGGGGCGGGTGGCTGGCGCGTCAACCAGTGGCTGAAGAAGGCGGTGCTGCTGTCGTTCCGGCTCAACGACAATGCGATGATCGACAACGGTCCGGGCGCCGGCCACTGGTTTGACAAGGTGCCGTCGAAATTCTCCGGCTGGAGCGAGGCGGAGTTCCGCGCCGCCGGTTTCCGTGCGGTGCCCGGCAGCATCGTGCGCCGCGGCGCGCATGTCGCGAAGGGCGCGGTGCTGATGCCCAGCTTCGTCAACATCGGCGCCTATGTCGGCGAAGGCACGATGGTCGATACCTGGGCGACGGTGGGCAGCTGCGCGCAGATCGGCAAGAACGTCCACATCTCCGGCGGGGCCGGGATCGGCGGCGTGCTGGAGCCGTTGCAGGCCGATCCGGTCATCATCGGCGACGGCGCGTTCATCGGCGCGCGCAGCGAAGTGGCCGAGGGCGTGCGCGTGGGTGAGGGCGCGGTGCTGTCGATGGGCGTGTACCTGGGCGCGTCGACCAAGATCGTCGACCGCGCCACCGGCGAGGTCTATCGTGGCGAGGTGCCGCCCTATGCGGTGGTGGTGCCGGGGTCGACCGGCGGCGGCAACCTGGCCCTGTATTGCGCGGTGATCGTCAAGCGCGTGGACGCGCAGACCCGCAGCAAGACCAGCATCAACGAACTGCTGCGCGATTGATGCGGGCGGCCCCACGCGCCGCTGTATAACATGTAAAACAAAATCGCCGCGCTGCCTCGACACCGTCATGTGGCGCGCCTATCCACGGGCGCAGCAACCGCCCGTGGATGAAGAGGAAAAGCGATGCCGACCGCCAGCAAGGTTCTCGACCGTGTGCTCGTGCTGGAAATGGTGCGCGTGACCGAAGCCGCGGCGATCGCCGCCTCGACGCTGACCGGGCGTGGCGACGAAAAGGCCGCCGACGCCGCCGCGGTGGAGGCGATGCGCGCCGCGCTCAACGAACTGCCGATGGAGGGAACCGTCGTCATCGGCGAGGGCGAGCGCGACGAGGCGCCGATGCTGTACATCGGCGAGAAGGTGGGCACCGGCAACGGCCCGAAGATCGACATCGCGCTCGATCCGCTGGAAGGCACCACGATCTGCGCCAAGTCGGGGCCGAACAGCCTGGCGGTGCTGGCGATCGCGGAGGCGGGCGGGCTGCTCAACGCGCCCGACGTCTATATGGACAAGCTGGCGGTCGGCCCGGGCCTGCCCGCGGGGGTCATCGACCTGGATCGCACGCCGACCCAGAATGTCGAGGCGATCGCCGCGGCCAAGGGCGTGAAGCCCAGCGAGATCATCGCCTGCGTCCTCGACCGCCCGCGGCACGAGGCGCTGATCGCCGAGCTGCGCGCGATCGGGTGCGGCGTGGTGCTGATCGGCGACGGCGACGTCGCTGGCGTGATCGCCACCTCCGATCCCGACACCACGATCGACGTCTACATGGGGTCGGGCGGCGCGCCGGAAGGCGTGCTGGCCTGCGCCGCGCTGCGCTGCGTCGGCGGGCAGTTCAAGGGCCGGCTGCTGTTCCGCAACGACGACGAACGCGCCCGCGCGCGCAAATGGGGGATCGAGGATCTCGACCGCCAGTACGACCTGAAGGAATTGGCGAAGGGCGACTGCATCTTCGCCGCGACCGGCGTGACCGACGGGTCGCTGCTCGCCGGGGTCAAGCGCAAGGGCAAGGGCAAGGTGATGACGACCGAAAGCGTCGTGATGCGCGCCTCGTCCGGCACGGTGCGCTGGGTGAAGGGCGAACACCGCCTCGACCAGTAACGGCCTCGCGTGATCGCGTTCGTCGCGCTGGCCGCGGCGCTCGGCGCGCTCTGGGCGTATCTGCGCGGCGGGGTCCTGCCGGCCCGCTGGGGGCCGGTACGCCGCGGTCCCGCGCGCCGCATCCTGCGCCAGTGTGGCTGGTTCGGCGCGACGACGCTGGCCGTGCTGGCGCTGACCGGTCGCTGGCCGGCGCTGGTCGCGCTGCCGCCTGAATTCGTTCCCGTGCGTGCCGCCACGATCCGACTGGCGGGCGGGACGCTGCGGGTGGACGCGGGGACGCTGTGGGTGCTGGGCGGTATCGTGCTGGGCGGCGCGCTGCTGGCGCTCGCTGAACGCTGGCGCGGGCGCCCCTTGGGGCTGGGCGATGTCGAGGGGGTGATGCCGCGCACCCTCCGCGACCTGGCGTGGAGCGTGCCGCTGTCGGTCAGCGCGGGGGTGAACGAGGAAGCGTTCTTCCGCCTGCTGCTGCCGCTCGCCATAGCGTGGGTGACCGGATCGGCGCTGGCGGGTTTCGCGGTGGCGACCGTGCTGTTCGGTGCCGCGCACCGCTACCAGGGCTGGCGCGGCGTCGCGGCGACCGCGATATCGGGCGCGCTGCTGGCGTTCGTCTACCTGCTGACCGGGCAGCTCTGGGTCGCGATCGCATTGCACATCGCGATCGATCTCAACGCGCTGGTCCTGCGCCCGCTGCTGTCGGGGCGGGTGCGGTGGTGAGGGGCGCGACGCTTCGCGCAAGCTCTGTTCGACGCCGTCATGCCGGACCTGTTCCGGCATCCACCGTGCCGCATATTCGCCAGCATGTGTTCTCGCGGCGCAATGGACCCCGGACCCAGTCCGGGGTGACGGGTTCGCCCGGGGCGCGCTTCATCGCGATATCTTCCTTCGCGACAGGGGCGGCATTCAGCGCGCCGCGCGCGCCTTGGCGATCGCGTCCTGCAGCCGTTCGATCGGCAGCGCGCCGCTCAGCACCTGGTCGCCCACCACCCAGCTGGGCGTGCCGGTGATGCCCAGTTTGGCGGCGGTTTCCATGTTCTGGCGGATGGTCGCGTCGGCGTCGGCGGGGATGCGCGCGGCGTCGACGCCGGTCGCCTTCGCCGCCTGTGCGATCGTCGCGTCGCTGACCGGGCCGGCGGCGTAGAGCGCGTCGTGGAACGGCTTGAACTTGCCCTGTGATGCCGCCGCCAGCGCGGCGCGCGCGGCGGTGCGGCTTTCGTCGGACAGGACCGGCAATTCCTTGAACACGACGCGCAGGTTGCGATCGGCGGCCACCAGCCGGTCGATCGTCGGCAGGCTGGCGCGGCAGAAGCCGCAATTATAGTCGTAATATTCGACCAGCGTGACGTCGCCCTTCGGGTTGCCGATCCACGCGCCGGCATAGGGCTCCTCGATCGCGCCGCGCGATGCGGAGACGGCGCGCGCGGCGTCGCGTTCCTGCAATTTCTGCATCGCCTGCGGGATGATCTCCGGATTGGCGAGCAGATATTCGCGCACCACCTGTTCGGTACGCGCGCGGTCGCCCGCCTCCGGCGCGACGCGGTTGGCCAGCCACATGCCGCCCGCGCCGAACACCGCGCCCAGCACCACCATTCCCAGCAACCAGACGCGATTCACCGTTTCTTCTTCCTGTCCTTGTCGAACGCGGTCTGCGAGGTCATCGCGATATCCTGCGCGCGGATCCAGTCGGGGGTGTTCTTGGTCAGCCCCGCCATCGCCGCGCGAGCGCGGTCGACGGCGGTGCGATGGTCGCCGATCATGCTGGCGCGCTCGGCACTGGCCAGCGCGGCGCGCGCCTCGTCCCCGGTCAGTTCATAGACGGTGCCCAGCTGGAGCCACGCGAACGGATTGTCGGTATCGCGGCCCACCGCGGTGCGCAGCACGCGCTTGGCCTCGTCGTAATTCTTCGGGTCCTCGGTCGCGATCAACGCATGGCCGTAGGTGGTGGCGATCAGCGGATCGTTGCGCGACCCCTCGGTTGCCTGCCGCAGCGGCGCGATCGCCAGCTTGGGCTTACCCGCCTCCAGCAGGATCTGGCCCATGATCTCCTGAAAATAGGGATCGGCGGGCGACCGCGCGACCAGCGCCTCCGCCTCGGCATCGGCTTTGTCGGGGTAGCCGCCGCGGTGATAGGCATAGGCGCGCGCGTAGTGCGCGTAGATCGACTGGTCGCTCTCGGGATATTTCTGCAACGCCTGCGCGGGGGGCAGCAGATAGCCGTCGAGCTTCGCCTTCACGCGGCGGAAGCGTTCCTCGATCGCCGGGTCGGACGGCTTGTTCCACGACGGCGACGCCTGCAGATCGGCCGTCAGCGTCTGGATGCGCGTGCCCGACAGCGGGTGCGACTGCATGAACGGGTCGATGTTCTTCGTCCCGTAGCGATATTCCTGCTGCTGCAACTTCTTGAAGAAGGCGAGCATTCCCTGGCCGGTGATGCCGGCGGTGTTGAGATAGCGGACCGCGGAGGCATCGGCGGTCGCTTCCTGCACGCGGGTGAAGGACAGGTATTTGCCCAGCGCCGCCTGCTGCCCGGCGGCCAGGATCCCCGCGCCAGCCTCTCCCCCGCCCGCCGCCATCGCGGCGAGGCCGAGGACCATCGAGAGCAGGTAGATGCCCATCGCGGGCTTCTGCGCCTGTTCGCCGCTGATGATGTGGCCGTCGGCGATATGGCCCAGTTCGTGCGCGATCACGCCCTGCACCTGATTGGCGTTGTCGGCGGCCTGGATCAGCCCGGTGTGGATGTAGACGATCTGCCCCCCCGCGACGAAGGCGTTGATCGAATCGTCATTGACCAGCGCGAACTGGACGTCGGCGGGGCGCAGGCCCGCGGCGGTGACCAGCGGCGCGGACATGTCGCGCAGCAGCGATTCGGTTTCGGCATCGCGTAGGATCGACTGCGCCTGCGCCGGCTGTGCGGCGACCAGCACCGTCACCGCGATACCGATCACGAACCGGCGAAAGGGAGGCCGGCGGCGGGAGGGGCGGTGCGTCATCGCGCGCCGGGATAGCGCCGGCCGCTGAACCGGCGCTGACCCGGTTGCGCCGAAGCGGCCGGCCGCCCCCGTCCGTCCACGCCGCGCGGCGGCGGGGGGAGGAGGGCGGCCGGGTCCGTCATGCGCCGAAGGTGCGCTGCCACCAGCCGCGACGCGGGGTGGTGGGGGCGCCATCGCCCGTCGCCTCGCCCGAGGCGTCGTCGTCGCCGGTATCCGCGTCGGCATCGGCGTCCGGTGCCGCTGCCGGTTCCGCCGCTG